>CANJDA010000075.1 GCA_947472705.1 Flavobacteriaceae bacterium | reverse complement strand
CAAACAAATTAAAGAGACGCACATTATAACTCATCACGGTAAAGTCTTTTTCTTCTTTTTCAATATCATTGGAAGAAAACTTGTAGAATTTATTGATAAAAGTAATCCCAAGCAATAACACTAGCCCAGATAACATTACTTGTCTTTTTAATTGCAGTAACCAATAGATGAAAAATAAGCCGTTTAGGATAAGGAACAACGGTAAAATCAGTGTTAAAACCGAAAGCAACGGAAATAATTTAGGTGCCAAAAAAGGCAAAACATAGGCAATAAACGTCAATACAGTTACTACTATATTAAACCCAAAAATTGCTTTGTTAAACCACGATAGTTTTTTCATTTACACTATTATTTCCCAGCTTTAAAGAGAAATTCTTTCTCTTCGGCAGTCAGGCTGTCATACCCCGATTTGCTGATTTTATCCAAAATCTCGTCAATCTGTTGCTGGGTTTTGTCTTTGGCAACAATTTTACTTTCTTTTCTAATAGTAGGTTTTTTGGGGTTGACATGTACTCTTTTGAAGGGAGTGGATTTTTTTTTGTTAAACAAAGAAACAAAGAATTCTATAAAAGAACTCACTATTCTGCTCAAATCGGTACCGCTTTGGAGCAACTTGATGTAAATATAACCAAAAAAGGCTCCGCTCAAATGCGCAATATGTCCGCCAGTGTTATCGATTTGGATTTGTAATAAATCTAATATTAATAAGACTGCTGTGATATGCCAAAGCTTTACATTGCCAATTAAGAGTAATCGAATATTCATTAAAGGCTGGTAAGTTGTAGTGGCAACTAATAAGGCCATGATAGCGGCCGAAGCCCCAACCATCGAAGACGATTTATGTAAAATATAAAAACTCAGAACAAAACACAAGCCGGCAAAAATAGCACTCAACAAGTATACTCCTATGTACTGCTTTTGGGTAAAAAAGGTTAGAAATAAACGACTAGCAAAATTTAGCACCATCATATTAAAGAACAAATGCATAAATCCATAATGAAGAAATGCATAAGACAATAAAGTCCATGGTTTTGTTAAAACAGCTGAAGGTTCAGACGAAACAGCTAACCAATCAGGATAAGCAAAAAATCCTAATTTAAATTGGTAGAAAAAAATAATCGACACTAAAAAAGCTCCCACATTCCAATAAATCATTTTATTGGCAATGCCACCTATTTTATACTGAAACTTTAAATCGTCAATTATATTGTTCATAGTTTAATCCCAACGGTTTTTATTGAATGAATTTTTCTTCCAATACCACATCATAATAAAACCTGTTAAAGCTCCTCCAACATGGGCAAAGTGAGCTATTCCTGTTCCACCACTTCCAAAAAGAGAGCTACCTTTAAAACCTAAAAATAAATCTACCGCTAATAATCCAGGTACAAAATATTTAGCTTTTATTGGAATCGGAATAAACATAATCCCCAATTCAGCCATAGGAAACATAAAAGCAAAAGCAGTCAATAATCCGTAAATAGCTCCCGAAGCACCTAAAGAAGTACCATTAAACGAAAAATACAATTGCTCAATTGTTGATAACGGTACTTGTTGAGCAAGACTATTGTTATATTTACCTTCTTTTAAAATAGCGGCAATATCTGTAGTAGAAGCATGTGCATTTTGCAAAGCTTCCAGTGCTTGATGGTATTCAAAATAGTTAAACCCTGTATGTAATAAAGCCGCTCCCAATCCGCATGAAATATAGAAAAAGATAAACTTCTTGGCTCCCCAATAATGTTCCAAAGCAGAGCCGAAAGAAACCAAAGCAAACATGTTGAAGACAATATGCATAATACCCGCAGAGCTACCATTACCATAAACTGGTGCATGCATAAACATGCTGGTTAGCGGTTGCCAAGCCTTAAAATTAGGGTTACCGGGATAATACATTGAAAAAAGTTGGTAAGCCATATCTCCAACAAAATTGGAACCTATGTAAAATATAATATTGATAATCAGTAACTGCTTAACAGTATCGGTCATTCGCATCATACGCTAAATTTTTTATCTAAATCTTCAACACTAATTGTGATGAATGTAGGTTTTTGAAATGGAGATACATTCGGCTCTTTGCAGGCAAAAAGGTTGTGCACCAAGTTTTCTTGTTCTTTTTCGGTTAAATAGGTTCCGGTTTTTACGGCCAAACTTCGCGCCATCGACTTGGCGATGGTGTCATTCTGACAAAAACTACTATCCGGAATTTCATCTTGTAAATCACTCAATAACTCTTCCAAAACGATAGAAATTTCACTTTCGGTTACATTGACAGGCAAACCTGAAATAAGGATGTTATCTTCATTTATTGCTTCAAAAACAAAACCGGTATTTTCAAGCGAAGTTTTTAATTCGGACAACAATTCCATTTCAGCCGAAGAATAAAACAACTGCAACGGAAATAACAATTGCTGACTAGAAGCTTGGTGCACTGTCATGCTAGTTAGAAAGGCTTCATACAATACACGCTCGTGAGCCCGTTTTTGATTAATAACTACCATTCCCGATTTGATAGGGCTAACGATATATTTTTTATGAATTTGATAGGTGCGTTTTACCTCTTGCTCAATTTCTGTTTCTTCAAATAGTGAAGAGGAAACGGCATCATTTTCAAAAGTTATTTCAGTAATTTCTTGTCCGGCTTGTTTTAAACCTACATACAAACTTTCCCAATTTGCTTGAACCTCTTGCTTTCTGTAATTTGAAGAGGAAGCAAAAGATTTAGTTGACTTCTCATTCGCAAACGGATTGAAATTACTATCCACTTGTACTGTAGGATATTCGGCTTCTTTGTGCTGGTATTGATAAGGCGTGTCTAAATTAGGGTCGCGGTCAAAATCTAATACTGGTGAAACATTAAATTGTCCTAAACTGTGCTTGATAGCCGAACGCAAAATAGCGTATAAGGCATGTTCATCATCAAACTTAATTTCGGTTTTCGTGGGATGAATATTAATATCAATCGTGTGTGGTGGTACTTCTAAGTACAAAAAATAACTCGGCTGTGCACCATCTTTTAGTAAACCTTCATAAGCAGCCATTACGGCATGATGCAAATACCCACTTTTGATATAACGATTATTGACAAAGAAGAATTGCTCTCCTCTATTTTTTTTCGAAAATTCAGGTTTTCCAATAAAACCATGCAGATTAACAATTTCGGTTTCTTCTTTTACAGGAACTAATTTTTCATTGGTTTTTCCAGCAAAAATATTGACAATGCGTTGTCTGAAATTCGATATTGGCAAATTGAACATTTCACTTCCGTTGTGGTACATGGTGAAATGAATATTCGGGTGTGCCATCGCTACCCGCTGAAATTCATCTACAATATGGCGTTGTTCAACCGTTTCTGATTTAAGAAAATTTCTTCGAGCAGGTATATTAAAAAAAAGGTTTTTAATAGAAAAGGAAGTTCCCTTAGGCACGACAGCTGGTTCTTGTGACACAAATTTGCTGCCTTCGATAATAATATGAATTCCCAACTCTTCTTGATCTTGCTTGGTTTTCATTTCCACATGAGCAATCGCTGCAATAGAAGCCAAGGCTTCTCCACGAAATCCTTTAGTATGCAATGAAAATAAATCTTCGGCTTGGCGTATTTTGGAAGTGGCATGGCGTTCAAAACACAAACGCGAATCGGTTACGCTCATTCCTTGTCCGTTATCAATGACTTGAATTAGTGATTTCCCAGCGTCTTTAATAATGAGTTTAATATCGGTGGCTTTGGCATCAACCGCATTTTCGAGTAATTCTTTTACTACTGAAGCAGGGCGTTGCACTACCTCACCAGCGGCTATTTGATTGGCAACATGATCAGGAAGTAATTGAATTATGCTCGACATTCTTTAGTATTCAGTGTTCAGTAAATGATGTTCGGTGTGGGTTACCCGATGCGAGCAAATTTAAGGAAAAAGTATTGTGATTGGTAGTTAATAATTACCTAAAAAACAAAAAACCTATTCATTATGGAATAGGCCTTCTTTATATAGAATATAAAATTATGAATTTGTCTTCCTTCTCAAATCTGCCATCTTAATAGCAGCAATGGCTGCTTCGGTTCCTTTGTTTCCATGAACACCTCCGCTCCTATCGATGGACTGTTGTACATTGTTATCTGTTAGTAAACAAAAGATAACCGGCACATCAGTTTGAACGTTCAGGTCTTTAATGCCTTGAGTTACACCTTCACATACAAATTCAAAATGCATGGTTTCGCCTTTAATGACACAGCCAATAGTGATAACCACATCCACTTCTTGTGTTACTATCATACGTTGTGCGCCATACACCAATTCAAAACTTCCCGGAACATTCCAACGAATTAGGTTTTCCGGTAGTGCGCCGCAGTCTAACAGAGCAGCTTCTGCCCCTGCATATAATCCATTAGTGATATGATCATTCCATTCTGAAACAACAATCCCAAACCGAAAGTCCTTCGCGTTTGGGATTGTGTTTTTATCGTAATTGGATAAGTTTTTATTTGCCGTAGCCATATTACTGAGCTAATCCAATCAAAGCATCGATGTTTTGTCCTTCAGGAGTTGAATCGTAATTATCTTTGATATCAGTAAAATATTTTACTGCATCTGCTTTGTTACCCATCGCTAATGCTGTTTTACCAGCTTTTAACAAAAATCTTGGTCTTGTAAAATCATTCTTACTAGCATCAGCAGCTTTTATATAATAGTCTAAGGCCTCTTTTTGTTTGTTTTGTTGCGCATAAGCATCACCAATTGCACCTTTAGACAAAGCATTTAGCATAATATCACTAGAAGAAAATTTTTCTAAACTAGCAATGGCTTCAGCATATTTCTTAGTGTTTAAATAAGCAATACCCGCATAGTAATTAGCCAAGTTTCCAGCATCAGTTCCTGAATATTCCTCAGCAATTTTAACTACACCAAATTTACCTTCAGAACCTTTTAAAACTAAGTTGTATAAAGAATCCGCTTTAGCTCCACCATCAACAGCTTTTTGAAAATTTTGTTGTGCCACAAATAATTCTTCCGCAGCATCTTGTTGTTTAGGTTCTGCGATAAATTTTTGATACATCAAATAACTAACCGTAGCTAAAGCTACAACAGTAAGAAATCCTATAATATATTTTTGATTTTTTGCTACAAAATCTTCTGCTTTAGAAGCGGTTTGATCTAAGGTATCAAAGGCTTTTGCCGTTGCACTATCTTTCTCGTCAACGTTTACATCTTCAATATAGTTGTTGTCTAACTTTACGTCTTTTTCTTTTGGTGCTTTATATCCTCTTTTGTTAAAAGTTGCCATTTATTTCTAATTTAGTGTGCGCAAAAATAAAATTTTTATTCATATTTAAAAGCGATTTTTGTCGATATTTTTCAATAATTTGCACACTCTTTCAAATTGGAGAATAAAATTCATACTCTTTCCAGCAATAGTAGGCAATCACAATGTTTTTAAAAAAGATTTCGGTTTTAAATTATAAGAATTTTTCGGAGGCTACCTTCGAATTTGATTCCAAAATCAATTGCTTCGTAGGTAAAAATGGTATTGGAAAAACCAATATCCTCGATGCCATATATCATTTGGCCAACGGAAAAAGCTATTTTAATCCGCTGGCTGTTCAAAACATTAAACATGAGGAAGAGTTTTTTGTGGTAGACGGTGAGTTTGAAAAAAATGATCGCACAGAACAAATTTTGTGTAGTTTGAAAAAAGGTCAAAAGAAAATCTTAAAACGAAACAGCAAACTTTACGAGAAATTTTCAGATCACATAGGACTTATTCCTTTGGTGATTATCTCACCTGCCGATAGAGATTTAATCATTGAAGGTAGCGAAACTCGTCGAAAATTTATCGACAGTGTCATATCACAATTAGACAATACATACTTACTTAAATTAATTCAATATCAAAAAATTATCAGCCAACGAAATGCTTTGTTGAAATATTTTGCTTTGAATCATGTTTTTGAAAAAGACACTTTAAGTATTTACAACGAACAATTAAATAGTTTGGGACAAGCTATTTTTCAGAAGAGACAACAATTTCTGGAAGATTTTATTCCAATATTTAATCAATATCATCAACTTATTACCGATTCAGCCGAAACGGTACAATTGGTTTATCAAAGTGATTTATTTGACAAAGACACGTTGTTATTATTGGAAGAAAACATTAGTAAAGACAGAGCATTACAATATACATCTGTAGGTGTACACAAAGATGATTTGTCTTTTGAAATTGACCATTATCCAATTAAAAGGTTTGGTTCTCAAGGACAACAAAAATCATTTTTAATTGCATTAAAATTAGCTCAATTTGATTTTGTTAAAAAACAAAGCGGCGAAAAACCCATACTCCTTTTTGATGATATTTTTGACAAGTTAGATGAATTCAGGGTCAGCAAAATAATTGAAATAGTTAATAATGAAGAATTTGGACAATTATTCATTTCTGATACGCATCCTGACCGAACCGAAAAAGTGGTGAAAAATACCCATCAGAGTTATAAAATATTTATGTTGTAATACAATGTAAATTTGTATTTTAGCAACAAACAATACCACATTAAGATGAAACTAACCTCACTAATATTGCTCAGTTTTTTGGTAATATGTTGTCAGGCACAGCAATCTAAATCCATTGAAACTATCAATGTAAAAGCATTTGAAGAAAAATTATCTAAAACTGAAAAAGCTCAGTTAATTGACGTTAGGACCCCAGAAGAGTTCAGTGTTGACCATATTGAAAATGCCACAAATATTAATTGGTATGACCACGACTTTGCCGAAAGAGCGGGTAAATATGACAAAACAAAGCCTATTTTTGTGTATTGCAAAGCGGGAAGTAGAAGTTTAAAATCCGCTGAGAAACTGTCTGAATTAGGGTTTCAAAAAATCTATAATTTAGAAGGAGGCATGATGAAATGGAATGCCTTGCATAACAAACCTATAGGCAAAATAATTGGTATGTGTGAGGAAGAATTCAATGGAATAATCAAATCAGACAAAAAAGTATTGGTTGATTTTTTTGCTGAATGGTGCACTCCATGCAGAAAAATGGCTCCTTATTTAATTGAAATGCAAGAAAAACTAAAAGAGGAAGTTACTGTAACTCGCATCGATGTTGATAGAAACCCTACAATTGCAGAACAATTACAGGTAGAAAGTTTGCCTCTTGTCATAATTTATAAAGAGGGTAAAGAAGTATGGAGACATAGTGGTTATATTTCAGAAGAGGATTTAAAAAAACAATTATAATTTTATATGATAACCAAAGAAGCCCTTCAGTTTCTAGAAGATTTAATAGCCAATAACAATACTGATTGGATGCATGCCAATAAAAAAAGGTACGAAAACTATAAAAAAGATTATCACAACTACATTACTAATTTATTATCTGAATTAAAACCTCTGGACAAATCATTAGAACCACTTGAGGTGAAAAACTGCACCTTTCGCATCAATCGAGATATTCGATTTTCTAAAGACAAATCACCTTATAAAACCAATATGGGAGTTTGGTTTACACAAAATAAATTTCGAAAAAACAGTCCAGGCTATTATATTCATTACGAAAAAGGAAATTCGTTTATTGCTGGTGGAGTTTGGTGTCCAGAGCCTGAAGAGTTGAAAAAAATCCGCAAGGAAATTGCTTTTTTTCATGATGACTTGGAAACTATAGTAAATGATAAAACCTTTAAAAAAGAATATAAAGATTTGACTCGTGACGAAAACAATATGCTAAAAAAAGCACCAAAAGATTTTGATCCAAATCACCCTGCTATTGAATTTTTAAAACTAAAAAGTTTTACGGCTTCTGAAAAAATTGATGATCAACTCTTTTTAAACAAAGATTTTAGTAAAATTGCAACACAAAAACTTATCGTACTAAAACCTTTAAATGACTTCCTAAACAGGGCTTTAGAAACTGAAGACTAAACTAATGTCAAAAAAACGAATACTATTTCTCGGCGAAACTTACAGAGCTGACGCTATTACTTGGATGAAAGGACTTGAGGAATTTGGCGATTTTGAAATTGTCACCTGGGAACTTAAAAAAAGCAGTGTTGGTTTTAGTCGAATCAGTCGCTTATTCGAACTTCTTATTGCATTTTTCAAAATCAGAAAGATTGCCAAATCCTATAAGCCAGATATGCTCATTGCCGAAAGAACTACCAGTTATGGTTTTTTGGCAGCACTAACAGGAATTAAACCTGTAGCCATTGCACAACAAGGAATTACCGACCTTTGGCCACACAATTCTCCTTTGTATATTTTCAAAAAAATGCTACAGGATTATGCCTTTAAAAAAGTGGATTTAATTCATGCTTGGGGAAGGGTGATGACCAATCACATGCAAAAAAGCAGGGTTAATATGAATAAAGTAATGGAATTACCTAAAGGTATCAATCTCGATTTCTTTACTTTTAGTGATAGTCAAGATTTACAATCTATTCAAGCCATTGTTACTCGTGCACTTGAGCCAGAATATAAACATGACGTTATTTTAAAAGCTTTTGCTATTCTTAAAAAGAAAAACATACCCTTTACACTCCGAATAGTAGGCGATGGTAGCTTATTGAAAACATTACAAAAACAAGCCAAGGAACTAAATATTGAAAATGAAGTATTATTTAAAGGTAGAACTGCTAATGAACGTGTTGCCGAATTATTGAATCAATCCAATTTTTATATAAGTATGCCAACAACTGAAGGAGTTTCTGCCTCCTTATTTGAAGCTATGGCTTGTGGATGTTTTCCTATGGTGACCGATTTGCCGGGAAACAGAGTTTGGATTAACAATCATGAAAACGGGATCCTAATACCCTCTGGCAATTACAAAATATTGGCCGAAGAACTACAATATACTTTCGAAAGAAACCTTTGGCGAAAAGCTGTGGTAATTAGAAACAGAAAATTTGTTGAAGAAAATGCCAACTATTCCATTAATATGAAAAAAATTGCAGAAGCTTACCACGAATTAATAATTAAAAAAGCCCAATAAATGTGTGGTATTAATGGCATATTAAAGTTTGATCAAGCTAAAGTTGATGAAAATCAACTCTTGAAAATGCGTGATGCTTTAGAGCATCGAGGTCCTGACGATGCCGGATTTTTTATCCAAGATAATCTAGGACTAGGTCATCGACGTTTATCAATTATTGATACTAGTGCTGCCGGTCATCAGCCCTTTATTTCGGAAAGCAAAAGGTATATCATGATTTTTAATGGTGAAATTTACAACTACAAATCATTTTATAGCGAAATAAAAAGCAAAGGTTTAGTAATTAAAACTGGTTCTGACACCGAAGTTTTAATGCATTTATTTGAACTCTACGGAATGGAGTTTTTAAACCGACTACAAGGTATGTTTGCCTTTGCGATTTGGGATACTGTAGCCAAAAAACTGATTCTGGCTCGAGACCGAATGGGAGTTAAACCTTTGTACTATGCATTCTATAAAAATGCCATTTATTTTGCTTCTGAACAAAAAGCGCTATTTACTGCCGGTGTTCCTTTAGAAATTTCTGAAAATGGTTTCGATGAATATTTTTTTAACCGATTTGTAGCCGGCGAAAATACGTTATACAATCGCGTTAAAAAGCTGCTTCCCGGACATTATATGGTTTTGGAAAATAATGGCTACACCACCTATAACAAATGGTGGAGCTTGAAATCAGAGATTCAAAACTTCTCAACCATTCAAAACCCAAAAGCTTGGTTTGAGGAAACTTTCTTTGAATCAGTTAAGCTACGTATGGTAAGCGATGTTCCTGTTGGAGTTCTTTTAAGTGGTGGACTAGACTCCTGTTCTATACTATCTTCGTTGTATCATCAGGACTTTAAGAACATCAATACCTTTAATATTGGCTTTGCAGAAGACGAACATAATGAATCTTTTTTGGCCAAAAAAATAACAGAAGATTATCATTATAATTTCAATAATACTCAACTCGATAACGAATCTTTGTTCCAAAATTTATTGGAATCAACTTATTATCAAGATGAACCATTGATGCACCTGAACGAACCCCATCTTTTGGCGGTTTCTAAATTAGCCAAACCAAAAGTAAAAGTTTTGCTTTCAGGAGAAGGAGCCGATGAATTAAT
>CANJDA010000074.1 GCA_947472705.1 Flavobacteriaceae bacterium | reverse complement strand
AATATAATCGTTTACATCATAATTTGATATAAATGTTCCATAAAATGGATTTGCATTGCTACTGCTAATAGAAGAACCATGAGTCCATAACCTTACATTTCCATTAATATTTGTATTTAAAGTCAAGAAACTTAATCCATCAATTGCAGAAGGATATGGATTTCCAACTAAATTCCAGTTGTCATCTAAGTTTGTAATAGTTGCACCGTTGGTACCAGTATAATTAGCTCCAGTAAAACTTCCTCTTGAAATGATTGGTTTTTTAATTCCATTATTAGGGATACCAGTAAGTGTAGCAGTTAATGGTTCGTTCACTGATGAACTTAATGTTCCTGGTGTTAGGCATATATACCCTTTGCCAATGCTCATAGTTTCTGAACCAGCAACCCAATTTCCTTGACCACCATTACTGTTGGCTATAGTCGGATTCCATTTGAAAACATAACCTAATGGGGCAGTAGGGAATACATTTTTAGAGTTAAAACTTTTAACAGGCGAACTCCAATACACATAATCATAGGCTTTTACATAGGCAGTTCTTTCTATGGAAATTGACCCGGTATTGGTAGCTGTATTGTTTATTTGAATCAAACTAGAACTGTCTTTTAAGCTAAATGTACCTCCAGTATTTACTTTAACAAAATCGGTTACAGTAATGTTATTTGAAGAATTGGCTTGTAATGAAGATCCTGTTGATACAGTTAAATTATAACAATAGGCATTATAGTTAGTACCTGAAATAATAGGTTTGTTAGTTACATTTGGGATTGTAATACAATCTTGGTTAGTTGGCGCTCCAGCTGGAGACCAGTTTCCTGCATTACTCCAATCAGTATTAATGGCTCCAGTCCAAGTTTTCCTTCCCGAAAATGATACAGTAGTTTGATCTGTAAATTGAGAAGTAGTTCCATTACAGAAAGAATAGGTAACTTCAGCAGTATAAGTAGTTGTAGCTGTTGGACAAACCGAAATATTGCTGGTGGTTCCCACTACTGTGCCTGAAGTTCCAGCCCCTTGATACCATTTTACACTAGCAACTGATGCTCCTGATGGAGTAAATCTCCAAGCCTCTTGTGTTACAGTCCAGTCAGAGTCAGTTGAGTTTCTGTTTGGAGCAACGACTGCTTGTGTTCCATTAGCATTTTGAATACCAACAAGAGCATTACCACTATTCCAAGAAGAACAAGCATTTTTCTCTTTAATAAATACGTCTATGATGTTACTGTTTTCATGTAATACAATCATACCAGTATATAATGAATTGTTACAAACAGAAGAGTACATAGGAATATCACTCCATGCGGCTACTAATGCTCTACAACCACTACTTAATGTAATTAATTCCCAACCCACTTCTCCACCTTTACTAGGGTCAATATCGTGATATACTCCGAATATTGAATTTAATGCTAAAGTGGCAGTTGGTAAGTTAGTGTTAAATGACCAGTTGTTATATCCTCCTGGAGTATTTGAAGTTGTGTCAAAAGAAATAACACCATTAGAACCAATTATTACTTTATTATAAGTATTGCCATAATAACAGAAGTTAAAAGGTAACGTAATTAAATTCGACCAAACATCATCCACATTAACACTTAGAGGATTAGATAAACAGTTATATTGATATGGAGGAGAATAAGGAATAGTGGAAACACTATAACTTGTTGTCTCGTTATAATCAGGATATATAGCTTCTAAATTTGTACAAGTACTGGTAGCATAACATGTTACTGGTGTAGGATCAGCTCCATTTAAACCTGTTGCACCTGCTGTAATATAAGGACAAATAGTAGTGCTTGATCCAGTTCCAGGACCTGCTGAACAAGGAGTCGTAATACAAATGTTAAATGATCCATTTCCACTGGCATTGCCTGAGCTATATACTCGAACATAATAGGTAGCACCTATAGTTAATCCAGCTACTGTTGATGCTTCAATTGCACTTCCAGTTGTTGCATTAGTACATTGTAAACTTGTCAAACCAGCACAAGTACCGCTAAAAACTTGAAAAACAACATTACTCATCGTTACCGGACTAACTGTAACTTTTTGACTTGTTGAAGTAGCTACAAAGCTATACCATACATCATCATCAGCAGTACCCGAACATCCTACTTGAGATTGTGTCCCAAATAATGTAGTTCCGGTTGTACTTGTTACACAAGTTGTAGTAGTGTTAACTGTTAGTGCAATAGCGCCACTACAGTTATCATTGATTGGGGCTACAGGAGTAGTTATACAAATTGAAAAGTTTCCAGAATATGTCGCACCGTTACTATAACTATATACTCTTACATAATATGTGTTCCCAATAGTTAAACTAGAAATTGTTGAAGTTTCTGTAGAAGTTGAGCTTGTATTGTTTACACAGCCTAAACTTGTTAAACTAGCACAGTTTCCGCTATAGGATTGAAAAACAACATCAGTTAAAGTTGATGGAATTACCGTTATCGTATGTGATGTAGCTGTTGCTACAAAACTATACCATACATCATCATCAGCAGTTCCAGTACAACCAGCAGAGGACTGAGTAGCACCAATAGTAGTTCCTGTTGTAGAAGTTACACAAGTAGAGGTTGTATTTGTAGTTAATGCTATTGAGGTAGCACAATTGTCATTAGTAATACTAGTGGTAACAGAACCGTTAGTATAAGCACTTGAACAACCATTACTAGCTAATATTCTATAATAATACGTTGTACCAGTGGTTAAGCCTGTAACACTTAATGTAGTTGTAGGGTCTGCTACTGTAAATGGTGAGCCAGGGATATTGTTAATGTAACCAGCATTAGTGGTGATTTGAACAGTATAAGTGATAGCGCCAGATGAACCTCCCAAAGGAGCTGTCCAATTCAAATTGAAAGCAGTAGTAGTGATACCTGTTGTCGTAATTCCTGTAGGTGAACCTGGACAGGTTGTACCTGTTCCAATCAATGCTCCAGATGTATTGTAAACTGGACTACCTGTACAGTATGTCGAGTTAGTATAAGCATATATATAATAGTAATAAGTAGTGTTTCCTGTTAAACCAGTACTTGAAATATTGTATGAACTTCCCGATTGTATAAAAGAAAGACCCGTTCCCAAAGTTGCAATATTAGCAGCGGTATAAAAAGTCCCGTCAACTGGTTGTATTGGTGCTGTAGCACTTGTTGATCGGATTACCAAAAACCCATCAGCAGAGCCTAAAAAGGTAGCCGGATAAGTAGATGAAGTTATGGCTCCATTTGTAAAATTAAATGCCTGACTAGTAGGTGGGTTACATGGAAGTGATAAGGTGTTTACTGTTCCTGTAACATAATTACTGTCGCAACCATTGTTAGCTTTAATTCTAAAATAATAAGTTGAATTACCATTTAAATCAGTAACATCTAAAGTAACTGTTGGGTCAACAACAGTAAATGGTGAATCTAAGATAGGTGATGTAAAAGCAACATCATCGGCCACCTCAATAGTATAAGTAATGGCAGCAGCTGAACCTCCAGTTGGAGTAGCCCAATTTAAAGTAAAATCATTTTGTGTAATATTTGATGTCGTAATTGAAATTGGAACATCAACACAAGTTGTAGCATTTCCAGTTAAAGGTCCAGAAGTATTGTATACTGGACCACTACAGGTAACTGTTAGACTATAATTAAAAATATAAAAATAATATTTAGTGTTGCCAACCAATCCTATACTTGAAATAGTTGTCGAACTTCCAGATTGTAAAAAAGTTAAACCGGCTCCCAAAGTAGTTATGTTGGCAGCAGTATAAAGTATACCATCTACAGGTTGAGTAGGTGATACACCATTAGTTGAATAAGCTACTAAATAACCATTGGCAGTACCTGTAAATGTGTCCACAATAGTAGTAGAGGTAATAGTTCCAAAAGTCAAACCAGTTGCTTGTGAAGGCGGAGCAATACATGGTGCTGCTAAAGTGGTTACAGATCCTGTAACATAACTACTTGAACAACCATTACTAGCCATAATTCTATAGTAATAAAGTGTATTTTGATTTAATCCTGATATACTTAAAGTTGTTGTAGGGTCACTGATAGAAAATGGTGATCCAACAATGTTAGCTGTATACCCAGCATCAGTAGTTACTTGTACAGTGTAAGTTATTGCAGAAGCAGTCCCTCCAGTAGGGTAAGACCATCCCAAAGTAAACCCAGTTGAAGTAACAGCAGAAGTTGCTACTGAGTTTGGAACAGCAGGACAAGTTGTAGCATTTCCTGTCAAAGACCCAGAAGTATTATATACAGGGCCACCACTACAGGCGGTGTTGTTATAAGCGAAAACATAAAAATAATATTTAGTATTTCCAGTTAAACTAGAACTTGTTATAGTTGTTAAACTATTAGATTGTAAAAAAGTTAAACCGGCTCCCAAAGTAGTTATGTTGGCAGCAGTATAAAGTGTACCATCTACTGGTTGAGTAGGTGATATACCATTAGTTGAATAAGCTACTAAATAACCATTGGCAGTACCTGTAAATGTTCCCGCAATAGTAGTAGAGGTAATAGTTCCAAAAGTCAAACCAGTTGCTTGTGAAGGAGCGGTACAAGGTAAAAGTATAGTTGTTGTTGAACCGTTAACCCAACTGCTAGAGCAACTATTACTAGCCAAAATTCTGTAATAATAGGTTGTATTAGGATTTAATCCTGATATACTTACAGTTGTTGTAGGGTTACTGATAGTAAATGGTGATCCAGTAATGTTTGCAGTATACCCAGCATCAGTAGTTACTTGTACAGTGTAAGTTATTGCTGAAGCACTCCCTCCAGTAGGGTATGACCATCCCAAAGTAAACCCAGTTGAAGTAACAGCAGAAGTTGCTACTGAGTTTGGAACAGCAGGACAAGTAATGCCATTTCCGGTTAATGCCCCAGAAGTATTATATAAGGGACTTCCAAAACAAAGATTGTAAGCATAAATATAATAGTAGTATTGAGTGTTTCCAGTTAATCCTGTTCCAGCAATTGATGTTGACGCTGAAGCTTGGATAAAAGTCAATCCAGTTCCTAAAGTTGAAATATTAGCTGAAGAATATGTAGTTCCGTTTACTGGTTGAGTTGGTGGTGTACTTGAATTGGATTGAATAACCAAATAATTACTTGCACTTCCACTGAAAGTGGCAGGGAAAGAAGTTGAGGTTATTGTGCCAGCTGTAAATCCTGTAGCTTGACTAGGAGCACTAACAACAGTTGAGGTTAAAGTATTGGTAAGTGTAGTTCCACTTGTTAAACCACTCACAGATCCAGTCCCACCAGTATAAGTTATGTCTCCAGTACTAGCAGTAGTAATTCCTCTAACTTGAAGACCACTTATAGCCATAGTATCCATTTTATTTGTACCACTTACAGTATAGGTGACCGTAATAGTTGTAGCTGTAATGGCTATACTAGCGGCAGTAATATTTTTTGCTCCAACATAAGAAACATTTCCAATTCCTGCTTGAAATTCAAAATTGGTAGGAGCTGTCAATATTAAAATGACATTTGTTCCAGTTGAAAAATTTGAGTTCTGATTTTCAGTAATGACAATATTACCTAATGAGTTGTAGCTGGTTGGAAAACCAGAACAAGTCGTAATAGCTAAATTTGGTTTAGTTATAGATACTTGTGCATTAGCAGTAATTCCAATGAAAAAAACAAGTAGTAATAGTAGTTTAAAAGAATTACTATCAAGCTTACTTGTAAATTGATCTCTGAGGTTAAAATAATTTTTTTTCATCTTTGGGGGCTTTAATCATTGTTTTTTATTTAATCCAATCAAAACCAGTTGAAAATTTTAAGACAACATAAAATTAAATTTGATGTTGCAACTTAATGAGACATTTTAAACCGTTTTTGAAAAGAACTTTTGTTTTATTTGACGAATCAAACATACTCACTTTATCGTTAAAGTGCAAAAAAAAATCGATGAAACACACTTTTTACACTTTTTATGTAGGAAATAAATTAATATAATTATAAATTGAATACCCTTTAATGATGCTTAGAAATAATATTTTAGTTTTAATTAGAGATAAGAAGATTAATGGTTATTTTTGGTTTTTATTTATTTTCCATTTCAAATTAAGAAATGCACCAAGGATGAGGTATTTACAAACTATATTATTTTTAATGGTTTCTTTTTTAGGATTTTCTCAAACTAATTTTGAGAAAGGAGAAAAGTTATTTTTTCAAGAAAAATATAATTTGGCAAAACCTTTTTTCGAAAGTGCCTATAAAGAAAATACTTCAAACCTAAAAGTAATTGAATATCTTGGTGATGTAGCTGGACATACTAAAAATTGGGATACAGCAATTTATTATTATCAAAAACTAAAAGTACTGAAACCTTCTGAAGCTAATTATTATTATAAATATGGAGGTTGTCTAGGGATGAAAGCCAAAGAAAGTAATAAATTCAAGGCTTTGGGAATGATAAGTGATATAAAAGCATCGTTTGAAAAAGCTATTCAAGTTAATCCTAAACATTTAGAAGCACGTTGGGCGCTGATTGAATTATACTTGCAATTACCAAGTATTGTTGGCGGAAGCGAGAAAAAAGCACAACGCTATGCGAATGAATTGCTTAAAATTTCCCCTGTTGATGGTTTTTTGGCCAAAGGACATATCTCTGAATATTTTGAACGTTATAAAGAAGCCGAAGCTAATTATACCAAAGCTATTTCCATTGGAGGATCTAAAACAACTTACCAAAAATTAGCCGATTTATATAAAAATAAAATGAATCAACCTCAAAAAGCTAAAATTCTATTAGAAACTTACCAAGATAAAAATAAGTCTTAACTATGCGTACACATTTCATTGCCATCGGCGGTGCCGCCATGCACAACTTAGCATTAGCATTACACAGTAAAGGATATCAAGTTACAGGAAGCGACGATGCCATCTTTGAACCTTCAAAATCAAGATTGGAAAGAAAAGGGTTATTGCCCATTGAAATGGGTTGGTTTCCTGATAAAATTACTAATGATATTGAAGCGATTATTCTTGGAATGCACGCCAAAGCCGATAATCCTGAATTGCTAAGAGCCAAAGAACTAGGATTAAAAATTTATTCTTATCCTGAATTTTTATACGAACAATCCAAAAATAAAACTAGAGTAGTCATAGGCGGTTCTCACGGAAAAACTACTATTACTTCAATGATTTTGCATGTGATGCATTATCACAATATTGAGGTTGATTATATGGTAGGTGCTCAATTAGAAGGTTTTGACACTATGGTGCATTTGACAGAAGACAATGATTTTATTGTTTTGGAAGGCGATGAATATCTTTCTTCTCCTATAGATAGAAGACCAAAATTTCATTTGTATCAGCCCAATATAGCATTGCTTTCTGGAATTGCATGGGATCATATCAATGTGTTTCCAACATTTGAAAATTATGTGGAGCAGTTCGAAATATTTGTCAACCAAATTACCAAAGGTGGTATTTTGGTGTATAATGAAGAAGATGAAACTGTAAAAAAAGTAGCCGAAGAATCCACAAATACTATCCGAAGAATTCCGTACCAAACTCCAAGTTATTCTGTTGAAGACGGGACAACTTTATTAGACACACCTGAAGGACCAATGCCTATTGAAGTTTTTGGAGCCCATAATCTCAATAATTTAGCTGGAGCCAAATGGATTTGCCAAAATATGGGCGTTGATGAATCCGATTTCTATGAAGCTATTGCTAGCTTTAAAGGAGCGTCTAAGCGTTTGGAAAAAATAGCCGAAGGAAAAGGAAAGGTAGCCTATAAAGATTTTGCTCATTCACCTAGTAAAGTGTCTGCAACAACCAAAGCTGTAAAAGCGCAGTATCCAGACAGAAAATTAGTAGCTTGTTTAGAATTACACACCTACAGTAGTTTAAATGCCGAATTTTTGAAAGAATACGAAGGAGCATTGGATGCTGCTGATGTGGCTGTGGTGTTCTATTCGCCAGATGCTGTTAAGATTAAGCAATTAGAAGAAGTAACTTATGACCAAATAGCGCAATCTTTCAAACGCAATGATTTGATTATTTACACCAATTCACAGGAATTTAAAGACTTTTTATTTTCCTATGATTTGAATAATTCCGCTTTACTTTTAATGAGTTCAGGCAATTATGGTGGATTGAATTTTGATGAAGTCAAAGAATTAATTAAATAAAAATTCTTACATTTATCATTATTTAAGTAATGATGAGTGAGCATAATTTCTCTATAAAACATTGGGCAGAAGACGATAAACCTCGCGAAAAGCTTATGCTAAAAGGCAAAGCAGCCTTGAGTGACGCTGAGTTAGTCGCCATTCTTATTGGTTCGGGAAGTAGAAATGAAAGCGCAGTAGATTTAAGCAAAAGAGTTTTAGCCAGTGTAGATAATAACTTGAATGCTCTCGGAAAATTATCCTTAAAACAATTAATGGAGTTCAAAGGAATTGGAGAAGCCAAAGCCATAACCATTGCTGCAGCTTTAGAATTAGGAAGACGTCGCAGAGCAGAAGAAACTTTGGAACTAAAGAAAATAACCTCTAGCAAAGCCGTTTTTGAAATCATGCAACCCATAATCGGTGAATTACCACATGAGGAATTTTGGGTTTTGTATCTCAATAATTCTAATAAAATAATTTTCAAATCACAACTTTCAAAAGGGGGAATCACAGGAACGGTCGTAGATGTGCGATTAATTTTCAAAACCGCATTGGAACAAGGGGCAATTTCCATAATTTTGACTCACAATCATCCTTCGGGCAAACTGCTTGCCAGCGATGCCGACAAGGATATTACCAAAAAACTAAAAATGGCAGGTGACCAACTTGATATCAAAGTACTTGACCATATCATTATTACCGAAAGCGGCTATTTTAGTTTTCAAGACGAAGGCATTTTTTAATATGAAGCACATTACCGATATTTTTTTTGATTTAGATCATACCCTATGGGATTTTGATAAGAACTCTATTTTGGCATTTGATAAAATTTTTAAAGTAGATCATCCAACTGTAAATATTCTTCAATTTATAGAAATTTATGCACCAATAAATCAAGCGTGTTGGAAGTTGTATCAAGTAGATAAAATGACCCATGAAGAGCTACGTTATCAACGTTTGAAACAATCTTTTGATGCTTTACAGTATGCTATTTCAGATGATGAAATTGAAAAAATTTCTATTGATTATATTGAGTTCTTGCCTGATAATAATCAATTGTTTGATGGAGCTATTGAAGTGTTAGACTATTTATATCCAAAATACAAATTGCACATAATAACTAATGGTTTTGCAGAAGTTCAACAAAGAAAAATGCATCATTCTGGTTTGGAGAAATATTTTAAAACCATCACCAATTCGGAAATGGCTGGTGTAAAAAAGCCACATCGGAATATCTTCGAATTTGCCTTATCTTTGGCTAAAACCAAAAAAGAAAATTCCATTATGATAGGCGATTGCATTGATGCTGACGTTCGTGGAGCTATTGATTTTGGGATGAAAGCCATATTGTTTGACGAAAAACAGATACATCAAACAGAAAATATAACAATTAACCATTTGTTAGAATTAAAAAACATATTGTAATGAAGAAAATAATTTTGCTCTTGATTTTAGGATTGTCTATTCCTGCTTTTTCCCAAAGCATCAATGACTATCAAAATATAATAGTTCCTATAAAATTTGATATTTTAAAAGAGAATGATCGCTATCGTTTAAATACATTGACTAAATTATTGTTACAGAAATATGGTTTTAAATCGTATTTGAGTACCGATGAAATGAGCGATGAAGTTTCGAATAATCGATGTGCTATATTATACGCATCCTTAGTAGCAGACAACGGTTTTTTTTCAACCAAAATAAAGGTGGTACTTAAGGATTGTAAAGATAAAGTTATTTATGAAACTGATTTTGGAAGCAGTCGTGAAAAAGAATATGCTGTTGCATATAATCAGGCACTGCGTGAAGCTTTTAAATCATTTGATAAATTGAATTATAAGTATAATGGGAAAAATGAAGGCAATCCAACTTCTGTTATTCCTACTGTACCTGAAATACCTTCTACTCCTGTAGTTGAAATGACAAGTCAAAATTCAGAAAACAATCTTGAAGTATTTCTGTTTGCACAACCTACACCTAATGGATTTCAGATTGTAGATTCAGAGCCAAAAATAGTTATGAGATTATTCAACACATCTGAAAAAAATGTATT
>CANJDA010000073.1 GCA_947472705.1 Flavobacteriaceae bacterium | reverse complement strand
TTAGTGGTGTTTAAAACCGTATTTAATCCTTGAGAACGGAGGTCAAAATCTACCATGTATTTCTTAGGAGCCAACACATATTTGTATTCCAAATACTCGTTTGTTCCCGCTCTCAGCTTCATTGACAATACTTGGTTTTCACCAACTTTACTTAGGATAGGTTCAAAGTACAAATCCTTAGTATTTAATACTCGATTGTCTTTGGTTTGTAACTCCAAATTAAAATTGGCGTTATTATCTTTAATTAAAGACACTAATTTCTTTGAATCTTTATTGAATCTTTCAAAGTTTTTTAAGGTAGCTTCAGCTATATAGCCGCCTTTGTTAGCTACTTTAAGTTTGATGTATTCGTTTTCTAAAGTGGTATAACCTTCTTTGGCAGAAGGCAAAGTAGCAGAATAAGCAAAGCTTCCTAAAACACCTTGTAATTTTTGAATATTAACTGAATCGGCAACTGAAGTATCTGTGATAGTTTTAGCAACTTCTTGATTTGGTTTAACAGCTTGAGTAGCTTTTGCAGCTTTCTCAGTTTTAGCTTTTTCTTGTTGTTCTTTTAACTCGGTTTGTCTGTTATTGTACATCATCCACATGATGATTACGAAGATTAAACCAAAACCAATTATCGAATTAAAATCAAATTTCTTTTGTTCCATTATTTAATTATTTGTCATAAGAAGCAACAAGCTAAATTTTGTTACAACTTTATTTTTTATGTTTTACCATTGCGGCCACAAAGCTAACAAAAATTGGGTGCGGATTTGCAACCGTACTTTTATATTCTGGATGGTATTGTACCCCGATGAAAAAAGGATGTTTTTCCAACTCCACAATTTCTACCAAACCCGTTTCCGGATTTACACCAGATGCATTTAAACCAGCACTTTCCAGTTGTTTTCTATATTCATTATTGTATTCATAACGATGGCGGTGACGCTCTTGTATTTGGGAAGTTCCGTAAATCTTGTGGGCTAAAGTTCCAGCCGTTAAATCACACTTCCATGCTCCTAAACGCATGGTACCTCCTTTATCAGTAACCAACTTTTGTTCCTCCATCAATGATATAACAGGACTTTTAGTTTTCTCATTCATCTCTGTTGAATTGGCATCTTTTAAGCCTAAAACCGTTCTTGCGTATTCAATAACTGCCATTTGCATTCCTAAACAAATTCCGAAAAAGGGAATGTTATTTTCTCTAGCGTAACGAACTGTTTCTATCTTTCCTTCGATACCACGACCTCCAAAACCAGGGGCTACCAGGATTCCGTCTAAGCCTTTTAACTGTTCGGCAACATTGGTTTCATCAATATATTCTGAATGAATACTTACCACATTTACTTTGGTTTGATTGGCAGCACCAGCATGAATAAATGCTTCTAATATGGATTTGTATGAATCTTGTAACTCTACATATTTCCCAACCAATCCTACATTAACAGTTTGCTTAGGATGTTTTAATCTATGAAGAAAGGTATTCCAGTTTTTTAAATCGGGTGCCGATTTTTTGGGTAGGTTTAATTTCTTTAAAGCAACGATATCTAATCCTTCTTCCAACATCAAATTGGGCACTTCATATATAGTCGAAGCATCAATAGATTGGATAACTGCTTCCCTTTTTACATTGCAAAACAAGGCCAACTTTTGACGCAATTCATCTGACAATTCGTGTTCTGTTCTACAAACTAAAATATCGGCTTGTATACCGCTTTCCATCAAAGTTTTTACAGAGTGTTGGGTTGGTTTGGTTTTTAATTCTCCAGCTGCTGCCAAATAAGGAATCAGCGTTAAATGAACTACCAAACTATTCGTATCACCCAATTCCCAAACCAACTGACGTACAGATTCGATATAAGGTAAGGATTCAATATCACCAACAGTTCCTCCAATTTCAGTAATTACTATATCAAAGTCGCCCGACTTACCGAGCAATTGCATGCGGTCTTTAATTTCGTTTGTAATATGCGGAACCACTTGCACTGTTTTTCCTAAGAACTCCCCTCTTCTTTCCTTTTCAATAACCGAAAGATACACTCTTCCTGTAGTTACGTTATTGGCTTGTGATGTGGGCACATTTAAAAACCGTTCGTAATGTCCTAAATCAAGATCGGTTTCGGCGCCATCATCGGTTACGAAGCATTCGCCATGTTCGTATGGGTTTAAAGTGCCAGGATCTACATTGATGTAGGGATCAAATTTTTGAATAGTCGTTCGATATCCCCTCGCCTGTAATAACTTAGCAAGAGAGGCTGCGATTATTCCTTTTCCTAAAGAAGAAGTCACACCGCCAGTAACAAAAATATATTTTGTTTGTGATTGATTCATTGTAGTTGTAGTTGTGTTGTCGTTGTAATTGTTGTGTAAAAACGAGGCAAAAGTACGATTTAATTTGAAGATTTGAGGATTTGAAGATTTGAAAAATTAATATTTTTTAGAATTGGAAAAACATCCTTAATCATCTTCAAATTTTCAAATTATGGCATCTTTAAATTGGTTTCGGGTATTGTTTTTTGATGTTGCGCACCAAGGCTTCTAATCCGTTTAATTTGAGTTCATAAACGAGTTGGAGTTGTTCACCAAGTTGTCCTTTTGGAAAACCTTTATTACTATACCATACCACATAGTATTCGGGTAAATCAATGAGATAATAGCCTTCGTATTTTCCGAATGGCATTTTAGTATGCGCTAGTTTGATGAGTAGTTGCTGCTGGGAGTTCAAAATTTACTTCCAATTAAAAACGATTACCCTTTTGATATCGGGATGCAAACTGAAATGTATAGGGCAAGTCATGGCTGTTCTTTCTAAAATGGTTTTAGTCTTTTCATCTACCTCAACCTTCATTTCAAAAGAAACATGAATCTCCGAAATGCGTCTAGGTTCAGCCGCCATTACTTTGGTCACATCTGCAGTAGATCCTGAAAAATCCACATTCATTTCACGAGCTTTGATTCCCATAACGGTAAACATACAACTAGCTAATCCATTAGCAACGGTGTCTGTTGGAGAAAAGGCTTCCCCTTTACCATTATTATCCAATGGAGCGTCTGAAATGATTTCACTACCCGATTGTAAATGAATGGAAGAGGTTCTTAAATCGCCTAAATAAGTAACTTTGGAAGTGGCCATTATAAAGCTTCTTTTATGGTTAAATCTTCGTCGTAGTATAAAATATAAACTCCTTTGTTGGTATACCCAGCCGTAGTATTGGCAATATAATCAAATTTATTTTCTATTTGCTCCGTAGCACTTGCATGTGTAGTTTCGGCAAACGATTTTTCTTGTGATAATCGAATTAGGGTATCGAACATCACATCAAAACCTCGTATGGCATATTGGTTGGGCAATATTTTGTTGAGTTTTTTGTATTTGACATCAAACTGATTGGCGACATCAGACTCGTTTGGACGTGAAAGAGAAGGGTATAATAATTTTAATTTGGTCAATTTAGCAAGGGCTATTTCTTCATAATCTAAGGTTTCATTAGGTTCCATGATTACAAGTTGCACCTGATAGTCTTTTTGAGCATTCAACATGGCCGTAGTAGTGGCCAAAATCATACTGGTGCTTTCAGAAGCGATGACGACATAATTGAGTTTGTCTTTTTGCAGTCTAACTTTTAAACTATCGGCAACTATCCCTCCTTTCACATTCAAACCCACTATCCTTACTCCCTTTTGCATGTCTTGAATGTATTGTTTGATACTTCCCTTTTTGGGATCAACTACTGCTACTATATTTCCACCTTTGGCTCGCATATAATCAAAAATAGAAGTGCGCAACAAATCGGTGGTTGGCATGGATTGGTAGAGATTAGAATATTTCTTACCTGACTCCTTAGATAAGGGAGAAATAACAGGAGTATTTGGCACTAACTCCGCTAGCTTCTCCACATTAGCTTGATAAAAAGGACCTATTATGGCATCCATTGCTGCTAAGTTTTCTTGTGTAACTAAGCTGGCCACATTGGAAGTATTCTTTGTTTCTTGAGAGTCGAGAATTTTGATTTTAATATTGAGTCCTAAAACCTTAGCAGAATCAATAGCCATAAGCGCTCCTGAATAGAAATCTAAGGTTAAGTTTAAGAACTTATCTTTTTTTAAGCGGGACTGTGTAGTGTTTACAGTATCGTTTTCAATCTTTGTGATATTAAAGGGCAAAAGTAATGCGAGTTGTTTACTCGCATTAGTGTTGATATTTTTTATCAAATTTCCTTGTCCTTTCGCTGGATCGGGTTTGGGTACTTCCTTCTTGGAAATGATAGGAACTCTAAGAATCATCCCTGTTTTCACTCCTCTTTTCAGTTCGGGGTTGAGTTCTAATAGTTCACTTTCAGACATACCATATGTTGTGGCTATACTTGAAATGGTTTCGTTTGGTTTAACTACATATTCTTGCAAGTATTTCTTTCCGCTAGAAGTGGGTGTCACTTCTTTTTGTTTGATACCGGTAACGGTTGGCGCATCTACTTTTGAAGGAATAATGGCTGGTGCATCTCCAGATACTTTCAATTTCATACCAATTGGAAAGCTGGTCAAAATTTGCGGATTCATTTGTTCTAATTCTTCTATGGTCATTCCATAACGTTTTGAAACACCATATTTGGTTTCTTTAGGTTCAATGACATGAAAAGAAATTTCTCCTTTTGGCGCTTCTTTTTCTACTTCTTTAAGGGTTTCTTGCACTGTTTCTTTTGGTGTTTCAAACGGTGTGGAAACTGCAACAACTGCCTCCCCATTGGAAGCTGGGATTTTGATGGTTTGTCCTATTTTTAATCCATCTTTTAATAAATCGCCATTGGCTTCTTTTATGGCATCAATAGTTACATTGTATTGTTTTGAAATACTATATAGTGTCTCTTTAGGAAGCACTAAATGTGTTGTAGGCGGATTCCCTTTTTGGGTCGCTTTTGCTACTGATGTAGCTACAGTATTGGTTGTTGCTGCAACAGTAGTTGGCGGAATTAGAAGCACACTACTCAATTTGATTCCGTTTTGAGAATCAGGGTTGAGTTTGTAAATATCAAAAGGAGTTACTTTATATTTCTGGGCAATGGTATTAATTGTTTCCCCTTTAGCAACTGTATGCTTAATGTATTTTTCCTGCTTTGCTGAAACAGTAAAGACAACTGAAAATACTGTTAGAAGAATTGAAAAAAGAATACGATTTCTCATGTACTTGTTATTTTATTTACGGCTAAAATTAGCAAAAGTTTTTTATTTCAAAGCAAATAACCGATTTTTTTTAACCGTTTATCGATAAATAGAGTATTATTCCCACTCAATTGTAGCTGGTGGCTTTGAACTAATATCGTAAACCACACGGTTGACTCCTTTCACTTTATTGATAATTTCGTTGGAGATTTTCATCAAAAAATCATAAGGTAAATGTACCCAATCTGCCGTCATTCCATCGGTAGATTCTACGGCTCTTAGGGCTACAACCTTTTCATAAGTGCGTTCATCACCCATAACCCCCACACTATTTACTGGCAGTAAAATGGCACCCGCTTGCCATACTTTATCATACAAGCCGTGTTCTTTCAACCCATTGATAAAAACAGCATCTACTTCTTGAAGTATTCTTACTTTCTCTGGTGTTATAGCACCTAGAATACGGATGGAAAGTCCGGGGCCTGGGAAAGGATGTCTGCCTAATAGTTCGGGATCAATTCCTAATGTGGCTCCTACTCTACGCACTTCGTCTTTGAAAAGCATGCGCAAAGGTTCTACAATTTGTAGCTTCATAAAATCAGGAAGTCCGCCTACGTTGTGATGAGATTTGATAGTAGCTGAGGGCCCTTTTACAGAAACCGATTCGATTACATCAGGATAGATTGTGCCTTGGGCTAGCCATTTTACATCTTCTATGCGATGTGCTTCATCATCGAAAACTTCTATGAAAACACGACCGATGGCTTTACGTTTTAGTTCAGGGTCTTCTATACCCTCTAAGGCTGATAAGAAACGTTCGGAAGCATCTACCCCTTTTACGTTTAAGCCCATGTCTTTGTATTGGTGCAATACGTTTTCGAATTCATTTTTGCGTAGCAAACCGTTGTTTACAAAAATACAATAGAGGTTCTCCCCTATGGCTTTGTTTAATAAAACGGCAGCTACGGTTGAGTCTACTCCACCCGACAATCCCAGTACTACTTTATCTCCTTTTACTTTTTCCTGAAGTTCTTTGACACAATCTTCTACGAAAGCATTGGGGGTAAAGTTTTGAGGCACTTCGGCAATCTTGACTAAGAAGTTCTCTAGGATTTGTTTTCCATCAGTGGAATGGTATACTTCGGGGTGAAACTGAATAGCATATGTAGTTTCGCCTTCTATTCTGTAAGAGGCGTTTTCTACATCTTTGGTACTGGCGATAAGCACGCCGTTGGCAGGTAATTTTTTAATAGTATCGCTGTGACTCATCCAAACTTGACTATTTAACCCAACCTCTTCCATAAAAACTTCTTCGCTTTTGATGAAAGAAAGATTGGCTCTACCGTATTCTCGAATGTTACTTGGTGCTACTTCGCCGCCGTTGAAATGGGCTAAATATTGGGCTCCGTAACAAACGGCTAACAGCGGCAGTTTACCACGAATTTGGGATAAATCAGGATGAGGAGCGTCTTCGGCTCTAACAGAATAAGGGCTACCGGAAAGGATAACCGCTTTGTAGGACGATAAATCATTGGGAAAATGATTAAAAGGAAAAATTTCACAGAAGATATTTAGTTCCCTTACGCGGCGAGCAATGAGTTGTGTGTATTGCGAGCCGAAATCTAAAATTAGTACGTTGTGTTGCATGTGCAAAAGTACAATTCCCGATGGAAAATTAAAATGGTTGGGGATAATTATTTAGGGTTTAGAGTTAATATTTTTTTGTTTTTAAATGAATGTGAATTTTATATCATCCCTAGCGGGATTTGATCTGTACATTGTCTTTTTTTTACCGATATTGAATCCCTAACGGGATTATAGAAAAAAACCTCGCAGTACAGTGGCGTTTTTTGGTTACAATAAAATCCCTTTAGGGATTTAATGTTGGTTGCACTGTTTGTATTTGATATAAAAAATCCCTTTAGGGATGATATACCCCCGCTCCCGGATGATTAAAGCGTTGCGACTGAGGAGATGCAATCCTCTGAATTTAAATTAAAAACGTTACCCTACTCTTTCACTATTTTCTCTGTTTTTATTCCCTCTTCCGTGATTACCCTGATAAGGTAAATTCCGTTTGGATAGCTAGAAAAATCTAAGGTATCGGAAGTACTGTTTGACCCTTTTGTATACAAGTTTCTTCCCTGCACATCAAACATAGCTATTGATTTTATAGGGGAATCGGATTCGATTGCAATTGCATTGTGAACTGGATTTGGATACATTTTTACCTTTTTAGTAAATTGATTTTCGGGAATTGAAAGTGTACAATTATCTGATACAGCTACATTAGTATAGCCTTGAAGGTCTAACAATATATTAATAACATCCAACTCAGCTGTATCACCGCAAATAAATGCCAGAGGGTTTTGTCCCCAAGAATTAAAAGGAAATTCAGGTGGCGCAGATTGTGATATTCCGTTTTTTAAGTTCACATATACAAGGTTGTTGTGGTAAAAGTCAACCATATTTACCCGTGTTTGCGAAAGATCGAGTGAGGTAAGAGCATTATTCGAACAATTCAAATAATAAAGGTGAAACATTCCATCAAGAGTAAGGTCTTGCAGGTTGTTGTTATTGCAGTAAAGATAAAACAGGTAGGAGAAGTTTGTTATTCCATCCATTGCATTAAGATTGCTGTTGCTTACATTTAGTATATAAATCCTTCCAGCCTCATCAGTTTGAATTTCTCCGTCACTGTTAGTGTCAATTTTTACGTTTTGATTGCATATATTTTTAGCAATAGTAGTGGTGGTGTCCGCTTGCAATAGTTTCGCTTTGAAATTAGCATCTGTAAAATTGATTATAGGATTAGGATTAGGATCTGGAGAAACCGTAATTGTAAAACTGCTTACATGAAAGCAACCGCCTTCAAAGTTTGCATATTCCCTCGCCCATAAGGTTTGGGTGGGACTAGTATTTGTATAGCAATTTACTGCCATCCTGTTTACGTCAGCAATAGCATCATTTTCTGTTTCATAGATTTGGGCAAATACCCCGCTTTCGCCCTCCATCAAGATACGTCTTTGTCTTTCAATATCAAATGATGCCGTTCCTGTATAAGGATTTTGGTAAATAATTAAATTAGGTGGCTGGTTAAAGTTTGGCTTTGGAAATACAAAAATTGTAAACGACGAAAAACCATAATTGCTTGGCGTTGTTATCCTAACATAAATCGTTTGTGGGTTGGAAACATTTGTATACGCTGTTGGCTGGGCAATCATATTTGTATTTGATTGGGCATCGGCTTGTGAAGTAAAATAATCAAAGGTATAACTAGAGATATCCGTAAATGGGAATATTTTCTGATTCTCATTCGTAAGGTTAAAAACCCCAATTCCATCGGAATTATCATCGCAAACGTAGAGTGCCTCAGAAGGAGACGGCTGTATGAACTGTGCTGAAATTATTTGATAACAACCAAAAAATAGTAGAAAGTATATTTTTTTCAAATCCAGAGTATTATGATTTCAAATATAAGAATTTTTATATATAACAAAATAGCAGTTAAGTGCGAATGTTGTAAGTTATACTATTAATTTTACAAGATTTTTGGCAGGAATAAGTCTCACATTTGTGTAGTTTTGAAATGGGTTGACAAATTAAATAAAATTTACAATGAAAATAGTTCTCTTAGTAATCGGAATAATAGCTGTTATATTTATAGTATTTCAAATTTACACCTCCATGGCAACAGGCAAATCAGAAACTCAGGTATACAAAGTAATCAAGGTAGAGAAAGATTTTGAAATCAGGTACTACCCTGCTACTACTATGGCGGTGATTACTTCTTCTGCTAAAACATATAAAGAACTAGGTCGTTCTGGTTTCTCCACATTAGCGGGTTACATTTTTGGTGGCAATAAAGAAAAAAAACAAATCGCTATGACTTCACCAGTACACATGGAAATAAGTGATACGATTTCGAGTATGAGTTTTGTAATGCCTTCCCAATACACTAAAGCTAATTTGCCTCAACCTAATAATACTGAGGTAACCATTAAAACGGCACCGGCTGAATATGTGGCTGCCATAACATTTAGTGGGTTTGCTTCACAAGAAGCCATTCAGAAACATACCGTTTTACTTGAAAAAGCTTTGAAAGAGAAGCATCTTTCCTACCACGGACACTTTCGCTATTTTGGTTACAACCCTCCTTATCAATTGTTTGGCAGAAGAAACGAAATTATAGTAGCCCTAGATGAAAATCAAGTAAATCAAATCCGATAAAAAAATAGTTGATGTAACACTCTCGCTACAAAGAGTGCTTATAAAAACTCCGCAAGCGTCTCTAGACTTTGCGGTTTTTTTATGTTCTTATATAGCCCAATGCTCTAAAACAATTCCATTACAAACTTTTTTCGTAGTATTGTTATAACAGAATTGTAACAAAACAAATTAATTGAACGACTTACCGATTCAAATTTAACTTCTAACCCACTCGACTCTATGGAACTAGTCATTAAAAATTTAGACAAACGATACAGTAACGGCGTGCATGCCTTGAACAATGTTTCTTTAACCATTCCTACAGGGATGTTTGGTTTATTGGGCCCTAATGGTGCTGGTAAATCTTCTTTAATGCGAACAATAGCTACTTTGCAAGATGCCGATAGTGGCAGCATTACCCTTGGCGATATAGATGTGTTAAATGATAAAGAAGCCGTTCGTAAAGTATTGGGCTATTTGCCTCAGGAATTTGGAGTATATCCTAGAACCTCAGCCGTAGATTTGTTAGACAACTTGGCTTTACTTAAAGGCTTCGAAAACAAATCAGATAGAAAACAAATGATTGAGCAATTGCTGGTGAAAGTGAATTTGTGGGAACAACGCAATAAAGCGGTTAGCAGTTATAGTGGTGGTATGCGTCAACGTTTCGGAATTGCGCAGTGTTTGATTGGTACGCCTCAATTGGTAATTGTGGATGAACCCACAGCAGGATTAGACCCTGGAGAGCGTAACCGATTTTATAATATTTTGAGTGAGATTGGCGAAAATACTATCGTTATTTTATCTACACACATCGTGCAAGACGTGCGCGAATTGTGTACCCAAATGGCGGTGGTAGATAAAGGATGTGTACTATTTGCTGGGAATACCGATGATGCTTTGCTAGAAGTAAAAGGCAAAGTGTGGGAGAAGAAAGTACCAAAACAAGAGCTGTCA
>CANJDA010000072.1 GCA_947472705.1 Flavobacteriaceae bacterium | reverse complement strand
TTCGCCATTTTCTTCTGATGTGGTTCCTGTGTTTTCATTTTGCACCGCAATATTTACATAGGAAATTGGTTTGTCATTTTCATCAACAACAACTCCTTTAATTTGAGCCGACAATGAAAAACCTATCAACAACATCAACCAAAACAAACTTTTCTCTACTTTCATTAGTCTATTATCTATCATCTCTCCGTCTATTCTCTTTTTAATAAATCAGCTATTTTTCTATCATTGCTCAACCTTGGCAATTTGTTTTGTCCGCCCAATTTTCCTATTGATTTCATATAATCTTGAAACCCGTTTTTTGAAACTTTAGTAATAACAATCGTTCGCAGAACATTCCCCACAATCAAATCGTCATAATAAGAGTTCTGTTGACGCATGGCTTGGTCAATTTTTAAGGCAAATTCTTCAAGGTTTGTGGGTTCGTTTTCAAACTCGATAAACCATTCATGAAAAGGCAATCCTTCAATTGGGTTTATTTGTGGTGCTACTGTGAATTCATTTACTCGAATATTCGAATTTTCCATAGCTTCTTTTAAAGCACACTCGACTTCTTTACCAATAACATGCTCTCCAAAAGCCGAAATATAATGCTTAATTCTTCCTGAAACGATGACTCTATAAGGTTGTAAACTAGTGAACTGAACGGTATCTCCTATATTATAAGCCCACAATCCGGCATTGGTAGAAATAATTAAAACGTAATTCACTGCTACTTCAACCTCACCAATTGTATAACGCCTTGGGTTTTCTGTAAAAAAATCCTCTGCTTTCACAAATTCATAGAAAATACCTGAATTCAAAAGCAACAACATTCCCTTTTCTTTTTGAGAATCCTGATAGGCAAAAAAACCTTCCGAAGCTGGAAACAATTCTATCGAATCCACTTTTCGCCCAATTAAATTTTCAAATTTGGCGCGATAAGGCTCATAGTTTACACCACCGTATATAAATAAATTAAAGTTCTTGAAAATGTCGCCAACAGGCTGATTGCCCTTTTGATGCAACTTCTCAAAATACATTTGTACCCATGACGGAATCCCCGAAATGACACTCATGTCTTGGTTAAACGTTTCTTCAACAATGGCATCGACTTTGGTTTCCCAATCTTCTATGCAATTGGTTTCCCAACTGGGCATGCGGTTTTTTTGCAAATATTTCGGAACAAAATGGGCAACAATTCCGGAAAGTCTTCCTAGTTTGATGCCGTTCTTCTCTTCCAAAACAGGACTTCCTTGGAGGAATATCATTTTACCATCAACAAATGCTGCTTTCCCTGTTTCATGTATATAACTTAAAATAGCATTACGAGCTGCTTCTATATGAAACGGCATTGATTCCTTAGTTAACGGAATGTATTTAGCGCCCGAAGTAGTGCCCGAAGTTTTAGCAAAATAAATAGGCTTTCCTTTCCAAAGAATATCGGCTTCTCCTTTCACCACTTGGTCTACATAAGGTCTTAGTTCTTCGTAATCTCTTATTGGAACTTGCTTTGCAAAATCTTGAAACGTTTTAATTTCAGCAAAATGATGGTCTTTACCAAACTGAGTCTCTTTGGCAAAAGCCAATAAATCATCGAAAACTTTTTGCTGAGTGGCTACCGGGTTTTGAGCCCACTTTTGAGTTTTTTTGTGGACAACATTTGCAAATATTTTGGCAGCGAATGATTTTACAGACATATTATTCGAATTCAATAAAAATACTTGGATCTATCGGATACCCGTCTTTCCATAATTCAAAATGCAAATGCACTCCTGTTGATTCCTGCCCAGTCGAACCTGCCAAAGCAATTACTTCTCCTGATCTTACTTTGTCACCTTGAGCAACCGTTAAAGATGAAGCATGCTTGTAAACCGAAATGAATCCATTATTGTGTCTTATGATAACCACATTTCCGGTGTTAGGAGTCCAATCGGCAAAGATTACCGTGCCTGCTAAAACCGATTTTATAGGTGTGTTTTTAGCCAAAGCCACATCTACGGCATAATGTTTTTCTTTGGGATTAAATTGATCGGTTACCATACCTTTAACAGGAGGGAAAAATACCACGCTTACTTTGGGTTTGGCTTTTTCAAAAAGATTGTATTTGTCTTCTCGAGCTACTTCTTCTCTTAAGTTTAAATCGGCTTGAGTAGGCTTCATTTCTTCTTCGGAAATAGAAGCTAAAGTAGACGGTTTAATAGAGTCTTTACTGAATTTGGCATAATCTAAATCGCCTGTCAAGATTTTTTTGATGGAGGCAATATAGGCTTCGTTTTTCTTTAAAGCATTGGAAAGGGAATCTGATTTTAGAGCCAATTCGGTTGCGTCTCTTTTTAGTTTAGAGGAGGCATAGCCTGGGATATATTCGCGCAAAGGCGTAAAAGCTATAATATAAGTGGTGATAATAATAATCAGCAAAGCACTTATACTAACTACTACAAAAACATTCATAAGGGTTAACCGTAACGAAAAAACTTCGGCAAAAGTATCTTCATTTAGGATTACCAATCGATTTTTTGTGAAGAGTTTTTTCTTTAGTATTTTACGTTTAAGTCGTTTTTCCGACATAATTTTTGATTAGCTAACAAATATAGAAAATAAAGTTTGGTTTAGATTTCCTAGTTATAACGAACTTTAACTATAAATATTGTGCTCAAAATAAAGACGGTGTTTGTTTTCTTTTTACATTTGTCAACATTAATACTAATACGCGAAAGCACAAAATTATATATCATGGGAAAATTGGGGGTATCCGAATTACTGATTATCGCAGTTGTTGTTATATTATTATTTGGTGGTAAAAAAATTCCAGAATTGATGAAGGGTCTTGGGACCGGAGTTAGAGAATTCAAGAATGCTGCTAAAGGTGAAGAAGAACAAGCTGCAAATTCTAAAAAAGAAGAAGATAAAAAATAATGTTTTTTATAAAAAATAAATCCCGAATGCTAATCTTAGTATTCGGGATTTATTATTTTAAAAAACCATCGTCAACTGGATGCGTTTGCGTTCCTCATCTACCTCAACCACTTTTACCTGCACCTGCTGATGTAGTTTGACCACCTCATTCACATCGGAAACAAAGCCTTCTTTTAATTGGGATATATGCACCAGTCCGCTTTCTTTAATTCCGATATCTACAAAGCATCCAAAAGCAGTAATGTTATTCACGATGCCTGGCAAAATCATCCCGCTGCGCACATCTTTAATCGATTTGACATTGGCATCAAATTCGAATACTTTGGCTGCTTTTCTTGGGTCGAGTCCCGGTTTTTCGAGCTCTTTTAGGATGTCTTTTACCCCTAGAATACCAATATCAGAAGTAATATATAAATCGGGTTTGATTAAACTAATCTTTTCTTTTTTACCGATAAGCTCCGCTGTTTTTAAGCCCAAATCTTTTGCCATTTTTTCCACTATCGGATAAGCTTCAGGATGCACAGCTGAGTTGTCTAACGGATTTTTGCCGTCTTTAATTCGGATAAATGCCGCTGCTTGTTGGTAGGCTTTATCGCCCAAACGAGGCACTTTTTTTAATTGTTTTCTATCTTCAAAAGGTCCGTTCTCACTTCGGAAAGCTACTATGTTCTCGGCCATTTTTTCGCCTATCCCCGATACATAACTCAACAGCGATTTACTGGCAGTGTTGATATTAATCCCAACCGAGTTCACACATCGTACTACTACAGTATCCAGCTCTTCTTTTAGTTTAGTTTGGTCAACATCGTGCTGGTATTGCCCCACTCCTATCGACTTGGCGTCAATTTTTACCAACTCCGCCAACGGGTCGGAAAGTCTTCTTCCTATTGAAACTGAACCACGAACGGTTACATCATAATTCGGAAACTCATCACGGGCAATCTTGCTGGCAGAATACACTGAAGCTCCTGCTTCTGAAACCACAAAAACCTGCACCGGTTTGTCAAAGGCTATTTTTTTAATAAAGAATTCCGTTTCACGAGATGCCGTTCCGTTACCAATAGAAATAGCTTCAATGTTATAAGCATTCACCATCGATTTGATTTTTTTCATCGCCATGGCCGTTTCGTTCTGCGGCTGATGTGGGTATATGGTTTCGTTGTATAACAAATCGCCTTTTTCATCCAAACACACTATTTTACAACCACTTCGATACCCGGGGTCAATCGCCAAAATTCTTTTTTCACCTAAGGGTGGTGCTAATAAAAGTTGTCCCAAATTGCCGGCAAATACCTCTATCGCTTTGGCATCTGCTTTGGCTTTGGCTTCTTGCAAGGTTTCTTTGGAAATGGCGGGTTCGAGCAAACGTTTATAACTGTCTTTAATTGCCAAACGCAACTGGTCTGCCGTCTCTTTGTTATTTTTAATAGTATTATTTTCGATGAATTCGATAGCTTCTTCGTTTTCAATTTCCACATTTAACTTAACAAAACCTTCGGCCTCGGCACGCAAAATGGCCAATAATCGGTGCGATGGCGCTTTGGAAATCGGCTCAGCCCATTCAAAATATTGAGAGAATTTTTGAGCGGCTTCGTCGTCTTTTTTGGTCTTCACCACTTTGGTTTCTACTATCGCTTTGCGCTGAAATAGACGTCGCAAATTTTTACGGATGTAGATATTTTCGTTTATCCATTCCGCAATAATGTCGCGCGCCCCTTGCAAAGCCTCGTCCTCATTTGGCACTTTGGCGTTCAAGTATTTCGAAGCAATAAATTCAATATCATCGCTGTTTTGCGCCATGATAATTTTGGCTAAAGGCTCTAAACCGTTTTCACGAGCCACATCGGCGCGGGTTTTTTTCTTCTTTTTATAGGGTAAATACAAATCCTCTATCTCCTGCAGGTCAAAACTGTTTTCTATTTTGGCTTTCAATTCGGCCGTCAACATCCCTTGTTCTTCTATCGATTTTAGTACGCTGTCTTTGCGTTTGACAATCTCGTCATATTGTTTCGAAAGTTTGGCAATTTGTTCAATCACCACCTCATCCAGGTTTCCGGTTTGGTCTTTTCGGTAGCGCGAAATAAAGGGAATGGAACAATCTTCGGAAAGCAATTTTAGCGTTGCTTCAATATTTTTAGGCGTAGTGTTGACTTGGGATTGAATGAATTGTATGCTAGTCATTTTAAAAAATTATTGTTGAATTTGGTAGAAAGCTTTGCTTAGATTTTCGATGACATCGGTAATCAACATGCTTTCGGGGCTTTGGGTTTGCAAAGTAATATCGGCAGCTAAGCCATGAAGGTATACGCCAAGAACAGCAGCATTAATAGGTTCATATCCTTGAGCTAAAAAAGCAGTGATGATACCCGTCAACGCATCGCCTGAACCCCCTTTGGCTAAGCCCGAATTCCCCGTAGTGTTTTCAAACGAAGAAGTACCGTCGGTAATAAAGGTGCGGTGTTCTTTTAATACTATGATACAATTCAATTCAATGGCTTTAGCAATGGCAGTTTGTCTTCTAACGCTTTCTGAAGTATGATTACCAAATAAGCGGTCGAATTCTTTAACATGTGGTGTCAGGATAGATTTGGCGGGAAGTTTACTTAAAAGTAGTTGGTTATTCGCTAACAAATTCAAGGCATCAGCATCAAATAAGGATGGATATTTTACGTTTTCTGTAAGCGAAATTACTTTTTGCAAACCCGCTTTATCCGTTCCTAAACCCGGCCCGATGGCTACGGTGGTGTATTTTTCCCAATTGGTTTTGTCTTCTCTGAAAGTTACCATGGCTTCGGGTAGCGCGGCGAAAAGACTAGCTCTTTCTTTCTTCGGAACATTGACTGTGACCAAACCAGCTCCGGCGCGAAGCGACGATTTTGCCGAAATTATGGCAGCTCCCATCTTGTCTTTACTTCCCGCAATGAGTAAAGCATGTCCGTGATTGCCTTTATGAGAATCCGGTTGGCGCTTTTTAAAAAGCAGTTGGATAGTATGTATGTCAATATTCTTCATAAGTCTGGATTAGTCCTGAACAATGAAGTCTTTTGGATCTTCTTTATTAAATTCGGGTTGAATGTTAATGTGATTGATGCTAAATTTTTCGAATAAAACATGTTCTACTTCATGCAACAAAAGATTGAACTCACTCATTTTTATATCCTTTGCACAATCAAGATGTGCTTCGAGGTGGAGTTCTTCGTCATTAAGATGCCATACGTGAATATGGTGTAATTTATTTACGCCGGGCACTTTATGCACTTCTCGAACAATTTCTTTTATGTCTATATGATCGGGCGTGAACAGCATGAGCATTTTGGTGGCGCTTTTTATTAAATCAACACCAACATAAATTAAATAAATAGCAATAAGGATAGTCATTACACTATCTACCCAAAACCATCCGTAAAATTTCATCAATAAGCCTCCAATTAATACTGCCACAGAAGCCATCATATCGGTCAATAAATGTAAGTAGGCCGATTTCATGTTGATGTTGTGTTTAGCGTCTTTTTGTAAAAGCAATACAGAAAATCCATTTACTGCAATTCCTAAAATAGCCAACCAAATTACCAATCCTGATTTAATAGGATGCGTATTAAAAAGGCGTTCAATAGCGCCATAGGTTAGTATAACAGCCACTACAACTAGTGTAATTGCGTTAACAAAAGCGGCAATTAATTCGGCTCTTTTGTAACCAAAGGTTTGATTGATAGAGGCTTTTTTTCGGGAAAGTTTGTTAGCAAAAAGGCTAAATCCAAGTGATAAAACATCGGAAAAATTATGAAGCGCGTCTGATATTAAAGCTAAACTTCCTGATATAATACCGCCAACTAATTGGGCAATGGTAATTAATAAATTGAGTAAAATGGAGTAAACAAGATTTTTTCCTTTTACTTCGTGTTTATGGATATGAACGTGGCTGTGATTATGTTCCATAACTATTGGCAAGCTATTTTACCAACACGATTAGCATGTCTTCCGCCTTCGAATGCTGTATTTAAAAAAGTATCGACCATTTCTACAGCCTGTTGGATAGAAGTAAATCGGGCTGGTATACTGATAATATTTGCATCATTATGTTGACGAGCCAAAGCTGAAATCTCTTTGGTCCAACAAAGAGCAGCGCGAATGCCTTGGTGTTTATTAACCGTCATATTAATGCCGTTTCCTGAACCACAAATTACTATACCAAAATTAGCTTTGCCGGTTTCAACATCCAAGGCTACTGGGTGACCAAAATCAGGGTAATCTACACTGTCAAAAGAGTTGGTTCCGTGATTTATAACTTCGTATCCTTTTTGTTCTAAAAATAAAACAATAGCATTTTTATAATCGGGTCCTGCGTGATCATTTCCTATAGATATTTTCATGGTAAGTTGATTGTGGTTTAAAGCACAAATTTACGGAAACTATTAGTTGTATTTTTACTTTATTATAACTACTTGATTTTTAAAAGCTAAAGATTTATATTCGTTGCTATTATATTATAACTAATTGAATATCATTGCAATATTTATAATATAATTGTTAAAATTCAAGAATGTTAATAATGATTTGCAAATCATTGATAATCAGTTAACCTTAAATTAACATCAATTGTTAACAACTTCAGATAGAAAATTAGAAGTTTTTTTAAGTTGTATAGTGTTTTTTTCTAAGCTAAAATTGAAACGAGAAAATCAAATTTAGTTTGGTGTTTTTTTAGAATATTTATCATCAAAAAAAAGAGGGTTTTTAACAAAAATGAATAACTAAACTTATTAAAAATTGTTGTTCTTTTTTACATGTTAACAACTGTTTACAACCATTAAAATTTCATTCATTTTAAGAACTTTAGAAAGAGTTTTTGTTGTTAATTTCTCTGTATAAGTTTAGATAACTTTTAAAGTATATCTTTTAAAAAAAAGTTATTACCACTATTAACACCCTATAATAACCATCATAAATTAATTAATTTTAAATTTTTCTTTTTGATGTTTTTAATAAGTGTTGACAACTTTCAGATTTAAACAATTTTTAAATTATTGTTTAAGTCATCTAAAATTTGTTGTACTTGTTCAATATCGTTCGGATGAATTTTTAGATGAATGCCTCCGTAAGCTATACTCGCTAGCGGATTTGTAGAAACTAAGTTTTCGTTTTGAAATAAATAAGTAATACCTTCTCGTTCTAAAATTGTTTTGAGTACCATTATTTCGTGAACAAAATTAAAAGTAGCAATCGTTATAAACTCGGTCATCAGTGAAGTTTTTATAAAGGTACTAATTGTTATTTTTTAATTAAAACTAATCACTAATTACTATTAACTAATTACTATTTTGTAATTTTCAACATTAATAGAAACGATACAATGAGTAAGAAACCAAAGAAATTCGGGAAAAATGAAAAAACATTTTCCGAAAAAATATTTAAGATACTATCCAAGAATGCCAATAAACCATTCAACTACAAACAAATAGCTGCTATTCTTGAACTAAACGATACTAAAAGCAGAAACGAAATTATTAAAGATTTAAAAATACTTGCCGCTCAAAAATTGATTATAGAAAGTGAACCAGGTAAATATTTAGTAAAAGCTACAAGTCAAAAATACTACGAAGGAACCATTGATATGACGTCTCGCAAGACAGCTTATTTTGTTTGTGATGAATTAGAAAATGATGTTTTTGTTCCTTTTGTTAATTTAAATCATGCTTTAGATGGTGATATTGTTAAGGCTTATGTTTATGACAGAAGAAGTTCCCGTAAACCAGAAGCTGAAGTATTAGAAATTTTAGAAAGACACAAAGAAGAATTTGTTGGTGTAGTTGATATTCAAAAGAATTTTGGATTTGTAACAACTGCCAATGCAAAAATGTATACCGATATTTTTATTCCTAAAAATAAATTAGGAGAGGCAGAGCATGGTGATGTGGTTTTAGTAAAACTAGAAGACTGGCCAGCAAAAGCAGATTCTCCTTTTGGTTCGGTTATTAAAGTATTAGGAAAACCTGGTGAACACAATACCGAAATTCACGCCATTTTAGCTGAATATGGTTTACCTTATGATTTTCCGATAGAAGTAGATGCGTATGCTAATAAACTAGATACTTCTATAACACAAGATGAAATTGCTAAACGTCGTGACATGAGAAAAGTGTTGACGTTTACCATTGATCCAAAAGATGCAAAAGATTTTGATGATGCTTTATCATTTCAAGTTTTAGAGAATGGAAATTATGAAATTGGTGTTCATATTGCTGATGTTTCCCATTATTTAAAAGAAGGAACTATCCTAGATGATGAAGCTTATAAACGAGCAACATCTGTTTACTTGGTAGACAGAGTGGTACCAATGCTTCCCGAAGTGTTATCTAATTTTGCTTGTTCACTAAGACCTCATGAAGAGAAATATACTTTCTCAGCAATTTTTCAATTAAATCAAAAAGCAGAAGTTTTAGATTCTTGGTTTGGAAGAACCGTGATTTATTCTGATCAACGTTTTTCATATGAAGAAGCACAGCAAATTATAGAAACTAAATCAGATATTATTCCAGCTGAGATTTCTTTAACCGGAAAAGAGTACAAAGCGCCAAAAGAAATAGTGGAGGCAACTTTAAAAATGGACGATTTAGCTAAAATTCTACGTCGAAAAAGAATGGCAGCTGGTGCGATATCCTTTGATAAAGTGGAAGTAAAATTCAACCTAAATGAAGCTGCAGAACCCGTTGGTGTTTTCTTTAAAATCTCTAAAGATGCCAATCATTTAATTGAAGAATTTATGTTGTTGGCCAATAGAAAAGTTGCCGAATTTATTGGTAAACAAAAAAAGACCTTTATTTATCGAATTCATGACGAACCTAACGAAGATAAATTAATTAATCTTCAAACCGTAATTTCAAAATTTGGGTATTCTATTAATATGAAGTCCAAACAAGAAATTTCAAAATCGTTGAATAATTTATTAATGGAAGTGAATGGCAAAAAAGAACAAAATCTAGTCGATACTTTGACCATTCGTAGCATGAGTAAAGCTAAATATTCGACAGAAAACATTGGCCATTATGGTTTAGCTTTTGATTTTTACAGTCATTTTACTTCGCCAATCCGACGTTATCCTGATGTGATGGCACATCGATTATTACAATATTATCTCGATGGTGGCAAAAGTGTCAATCAAGAAGAATATGAAGAAAAATGTGCCCATTCCAGTGATATGGAAGGTTTAGCAGCACAAGCCGAACGGGATTCTGTAAAATACATGCAAGTAAAATACATGCAAGATCACAAAGATCAAGAATTCCTAGGAGTAATTTCAGGTGTAACTGAATGGGGAATTTATGTTGAAATTGTTGAAAATAAATGTGAAGGCATGGTAAGAATACGTGAAATAAAAGAAGATTATTATGTTTTTGATGACAAACAATATGCTTTAGTTGGACAAGTTTCTAAAGGATTATTGCAATTAGGAGACGAAGTATACGTTAAAGTTAAAAACGCCGATTTAGTAAAAAAACAATTAGATT
>CANJDA010000071.1 GCA_947472705.1 Flavobacteriaceae bacterium | reverse complement strand
TTCGGTGAACCGAAATATTTTGAAGAACAGAGCCGCAAAAAGGAAGAAAAAGTAATTAGTAGAAGTCGGAAAAAAGAAAGACGAAGGCAGTAAAAAAACGAACACTTTTCACTATTTTTGACAAACTTTTAGATAAATGCAATTCAAACATCCTGAAATTCTGTATTTCCTTTTCTTATTGGTTATCCCAATTTTGGTGCATTTATTTCAATTACGACGTTTCAAGAAAGAATACTTTACCAACGTACAATTTCTAAAAGAACTCTCGATACAAACCCGTAAAAGTTCGACCATAAAGAAATGGTTACTGCTTTTCACTCGCTTATTACTCCTTACTTTCTTAATATTGGCCTTTGCGCAACCGTTCTTTAGTGCAAAAGACAGCAAGAAATCAACCAACGAAATGTATATTATTTTGGATAATTCCTATAGTATGCAAGCCAAAGGAAAAAAAGGAGAATTGTTAAAACGTGCTGTTCAAGATTTATTAGAGCATACACCACAAGCCCAAAATTTTTCTTTAATTACTGATTCGGATTGCTATTGGAACACCGATATCAAATCAATTCAAAAAGATTTACAAGATTTGAAATACAGTGCGGCTCCATTCCGATTAGACAATTTGATTGCCAAAGTTAATGCCCGTAAATCAGCCTTCGATAAAGATATCATTGTCATTACTGACGCAGTTGGCTTAGAGGAAAACCAAACCAAAAGCTTTAGAAAAGAAGATAATGTGTATTTTATTATTCCTGAAGCTGAACAAAAAAATAATGTGGCCATCGACAGTGTTTATATCCAACAAACATTGGATAATTTTTATGAAATTGGTGTTAAACTTTTGGCCAATGGAGAAGATTTTAAAGATTTACCCATTGCTTTATACAATAAAAATAAACTAATAGCCAAAACGCTTCTCAATTTTGAAACCAATACTAAAACCATCAACTTTACCATTCCAAAAGATGATTTTCATGGTTATGTTTCGATTGCAGATAAAGGTTTGGCTTATGACAATACTTATTATTTTAGTATTTCAAAACCAAGCAAGACCAATGTTATTAGTATAGGAGATAGTGACAAAAATGGTTTCCTAGGCAGAATTTATACATCAGACGAATTCAATTATACTAACTTTCCGTTAAGTAGTCTAGATTATAATCTGTTAGAAAAGCAGGATGCAATTGTGTTAAATGAACTAAAGGATATTCCGCAAGCATTGCAAACCACTTTGAAGTCGTATGTAAATAAAGGTGGAAACTTGATAGTAATTCCATCTCAAGAAAGTAATCCAGCAGTCATTAATACTTTCCTTGCCAATTTTGGTGCTTTGCAAATGAAAACCGCGACAGTTGCTGATAAGAAAATGACAAAAATCAACTTCAATCATCCACTATTTAGTACCGTTTTTGAAAAGAAGATTGACAACTTTCAATATCCATCCACAAAGATTTCCTTTGGATTGAGTAGCACAACACCGGCAATTTTGAGTTATGATGATCAAAGTGCTTTCCTGACTTCTATAGCTAACCCTTTGTCTTCTGTTTATGTTTTTGCTGCCCCTATTAATAAATCGAATAGTAATTTTCAAAATTCGCCTTTGATAGTGCCTACCTTTTATAATATGGCTCTAAGTGCTCAAAAAACAGGTGTAAATTCTATTATTATTGGAGATGACCAACCTTTTGTAGTAGACGCACTATTATCAAAAGATGAAATTTTGACCGTAAAAAATGCTTCCGAAAGTTTTATTCCAGTGCAGCAATTACTGAATACCAAAGTAAAAATGAATTTTCAAGAGAATCCAAAAGAAGCTGGAAATTTTGGTATCTTTAACGGAGTAAATTTGGCACAAAATATAAGCTTTAATTACAATCGCACCGAAAGTAATTTAGCATTAGCTAATCCGGAAGCGGCTAGCAATTTCAAAGAAATTGACGAGATAGAAACGGTTTTTAATAAGATACAAACCGACCGAACTGATACGCAAATCTGGAAATGGTTTGTGATGCTTGCATTACTCTTTTTAGCCTTAGAAGTACTCATTCAAAAATTTGTGAAATGAATTTAATTATTCGAAGCGCCACCATCATTGACCCGCAAAGTCCTTTTCATCAGCAAACTGTTGATTTGAAAATTACTGAAGGTATCATCGAAGAAGTTGGAACTACAATTCAAAGTAATGACACTCATCAGGAATTACAACGCGATGGAATTCATATTTCTCAAGGTTGGATTGACACGAGCGTTTCTTTTGGAGAACCAGGTTTTGAAGATAGAGAAACCATTGCCAATGGTTTAACTGTTGCTGCCAAAAGTGGTTTTACAGGTATTGCATTGCAACCCAACTCCTATCCCATCATTGATAACCAATCCCAAATCCATTTTGTTAAGCAAAAAGCAAGTCAATCGGCAACTGAAATATTTCCCATTGGAGCCTTAACCAAAAACAGTGAAGGAAAAGATTTAGCGGAACTTTTTGACATGAAAAATGCTGGAGCTGTAGCTTTTGGAGATTATGGAAAGAGTTTGAGTAATTCCAATTTATTAAAAATTGGATTGCAATACGTGCAAGATTTTGATGGATTAGTGATTGCTTTCAGTCAAGACGAAAACATTAAAGGAAATGGTGTTGCCAATGAAGGCTCAGTTTCAACTCGATTAGGATTGAAAGGCATTCCCAACTTAGCCGAAGAATTGATAGTAGCTCGAAATCTTTTCCTGTTGGAATATACTGGAGGAAAATTACACATCCCAACCATTTCTACCGCCCAATCGGTAGCTTTGATTAAAGAAGCAAAAGCGAAAGGATTGAAAGTAACTTGTAGCGTTGCTGTGCATCATTTAGTACTCACCGATGAAAAGTTAGATGGTTTTGATACGCGTTATAAAGTGTCACCTCCTTTGAGAACTGAGTTTGACAGAGAAGCTTTAGTGGCTGGAGTACTTGACGGTACCATTGATTGTATTACGAGTGACCACAACCCAATAGATATTGAACATAAAAAAATGGAATTTGATTTGGCCAAAAACGGAACTATTGGTTTGGAAAGTGCCTTTGGTGCATTACTAACGGTGTTGCCTTTGGATACAATTATAGCCAAATTAACTTTTGGTAATAAAATATTTAATACTGAAAACCAAATCATTGACAAGGGGAATAAGCCTGCTATTTCACTATTTACCACAACTGATAATTGGATTTTTGGCAAAGAACATATTCTATCAAAATCTAAAAACTCAACATTCCTTGGTCAAACTATGAAAGGAAAAGCAATAGGAATATACAATCAAGGAAAATTAATTCTCAATGGATAAACAAACTATAGACGAAGGTAAAACGGCAGCTATCACTAGTTATATTTTAATGGTTGGTGTATTGATAGCGCTATCTATGAATTCAGAAAACAAAAACAAATTTGCTTCCTTTCACATCCGTCAAGGATTAGGGTTGACTTTAACTTTTATTGTGCTTGGGGTTTCTATTAGTAGTTTTGAAAGCATTTATGTTGCTGCCCCTATGTGGATTTTTATTTCGGTATTAACCATTTATGGCATTTTTACTGCTGCCAAAGGAGAAACTATACCGCTTCCTTTAGTTGGAGGTTTGTTTCAAAAAATATTTAAAAATATATAATGGCTTTATCATTACACTACTTAGTAAGAGAACCAAAGATAATTAAAGACAAAAACCCCTTGCTCCTATTACTACATGGTTATGGCAGCAATGAGGAAGATTTATTTTCATTCGCTTCCGAACTTCCTGAGGAATACTATGTAATTTCTGCTAGAGCTCCATTTGATTTGATGTATGGCAGCTATGCTTGGTATGCTATAAACTTTGATGCCGATGAAAATAAATTTTCTGATATAGTTCAGGCTCAAGATTCAAGAGATGTTATTGCTGCTTTCATTGATGAATTAATTGAAAAGTATCCTATTGATAAAAACAAGGTAACTCTTATTGGTTTTAGTCAAGGTTCCATTTTAAGTTATGCCGTGGCTTTGTCTTATCCAGAAAAAGTGCAACGAGTGGTTGCTATGAGTGGTTATTTAAATACTGAAATAGCGGTGGATGATTTTGCAAAAAATGACTTTACTAATTTAAGAATATTTACTTCACATGGAACCGTTGATCAAGTAATTCCGGTTGACTGGGCTCGAAAATCAATTCCATTGATTGAAAATTTAGGGATAGCTATTGTTTACAAAGAATATCCTGTAGGTCATGGGGTCGCTCCTCAAAACTTTTTTGATTTTAAAAACTGGTTACAATCTTAATAAAAAAAAGGTCTTGAAATTCAAGACCTTTTTTTTATTGTTCTGTATCCGAATCGGTTACTTTCTTTCCTATTTCTCCATCACCGGAAAACTTATTCACTCCACCCTTCTTTAAAATATAGCCTTTAGATTCTATCAGTTGCCAATCATTTAAAATCCATGGTTTCCCTTTTCCTTCTCTTGTTAAAACAATGGAGCTGGATTCATTTGGCAAAAACACTTCAGCTTGACTTGCATCTTCACTAAACAAAACGTAAGCACTTAAGGTTTCGTCTTCATTATCAGGTTTGTCAATTGGATTCAATTGCATTCCGGAAAAACACTTTACGCATTCCTTATTCACTTTTGACCAAATATATCCTGCAGAAGCCAAGCATCCGTTTTCATCCTTGTCATTAACCACTGTAGAATCTTTAGTAATAGAATTGCTCTTTTCGTCTGATATATCACCTTCCTTTTGATCTGTTAATTTACAAGAAAAGATTATCAGTGTTAAAGCAAAAAGTATTGTTATTTTTTTCATCATTAATTCTGTATAAATGGCTAATTTAACTCTTTTGGGTATAAATAAGAATCCATAGTTTCAAAAGAAATTGTTTGATCCTCATTGACAAAATATTTTAAAAGTACTTCTCCCCAGATCTCTCCATTGCTATAGTTTGCAATTATCCAACGATGATTTAGGAGTTTCACTTTATTGATAATGTATTTTTGTTCTCCCATTTTTGGTTGGTCTGTATACTTATTTCCTTCCGGGCTATCGTTATAAGCTAACAAAGCTTGTTTTACTTTTTCATTAAAAGCCTTGATATCATTTTGGGCCAAATAATTTTGAGCTCGGTCGTTATTTTCCAATGAAAAAGCATTAGCATCATACAATTGATTGGTAACACTGGTAATACTATCATTTAGTTTTTTATTATTTGCTGATAATGTTTGTATTTCAACGCCATCTTTTGATGAAAAGTATTTATAGGTAAAAACATTCATTACAACCGCAATGATAAATAGATAGAGGAATAAAGATTTCTTCATAGTTTTAAATCGTTACTTTTAAATTATCATAGGCCAAAAAAACATTTGATGGTAGTTTTTTTTGCACTTCTTCATGAAAACCTAAATGATGACTAATATGCGTGAGATAAGCCTTCTCTGGTTGTACCAAATGTATAAAATCTAATGCATCTTGCAAACTAAAATGAGAATGATGTGGTTCTTCGCGCAAAGCATTCACTACCAACACTTTTACGCCTTTTATTTTTTCTATTTCAGCCAAGTCAACTGTTTTTACATCTGTTAAATACACAAAATCTTGGATTCGATAACCAAAAACTTGAAGGTTCCCATGACTCACATTTATGGGTAATATTGGGGTTTTACCAATATAAAATGAGTGATTGTTTATTACTTCTAATATTTCTACACCTGGTGCTCCTGGGTATTTATTCTCGGTTTCGAAAATGTAATCAAACCTTTTTTTAAGATTGGCTATTACTCGGGAATGAGCATAAATTGGTATATCTTTTTTTTGTTTAAAAAAGAATGGGCGGATATCATCCAAACCTGCTGTGTGATCGGCATGCTCATGAGTAAAAAGAATAGCATCCAATTTTTCACATTGAGATATCAACATTTGTTGCCTAAAATCTGGCCCACAATCAATTACTATAGAATTATTATCCCATTTGACCCAAACTGATACACGTAACCTTTTGTCTTTCAAATCAGTACTTAGGCATACAGGGTGGTCATTACCAATTACTGGAATACCTTGAGAAGTTCCGGTACCGAGAAAATAAACTTGCATAGTAGCATGATTTTTGTTAGCGTAATGTGCTATTAACTTTAAAAAATAATTAATTACAAAAATAGACCTAATTATCTTTTTATAAAATAGCTATTTTACTAACTTTGCAATGTATATAAACTATTATGGATAATATTGTTTCAAATATTAAGTTGAAGGGCGACAAAGCTATTGAATCTATTCCTGCTATCAAAGATAAGGCATTACGAATTAACCTAAATGAAAACATTTATGGTACGTTTGCTGAAATTGGAGCTGGACAAGAAACGGTGAGACATTTTTTTAGAGCTGGTGGTTCTTCAGGAACTATTGCTAAAGCTATGTCAGCGTATGACAAGGATTTTAGTGATGCTATTTATGGTATTGAAGATGATGGTCGGTATGTAACTGAAAGTCGATTAAAGAAAATGCTATCTCATGAAGTGGAATTAATTGAACAACGATTAAAAAGAGATAAACATCCTAATAAAATTTATTTTAGTTATGCCAATACCGTAGCTACTATTGATTTTGCCAAACAATTCAAAGGACATGGTTGGGTTGGAATCCGATATCAAGTAGATCCTGATGAAGATTATAATGAAATTACCCTTCATATTCGATTTAAAGAAACAGATGCTCGCTTACAACAAGAGACATTAGGAATATTAGGTGTAAATCTAATATACGGTGCCTATTATAAATACAGTGACCCAAAAAAATTATTACGGTATTTATATGATCATTTAGATAAAGACCAATTGGAAATTGACACGATTAATTTCTCTGGACCTAAATTTGAAAATGTTGATAACCGATTAATGAGCTTACAATTGGTTAAAAACGGCATGACAGATGCGGTAATGTTTGGCCCAGATGGAAAAAATATATTACCTGCTTCTATTCTTTACAAAAAAAACATCTTAGCCTTGAGAGGTAGCTTTAGACCTGTAACTCAAGTAAACATGGATATGTATGAGAAATCATTAAAGATGTTTCTTGATGAAAGCAAAGTTGATAAAGATAATACACTGGTTATTTTTGAAATTACACTTTCAAATCTTCGTTCTGAAGGAGAAATTGATGAAAGAGATTTCATGGACAGAGCGGAACTATTATGTTCTCTTGGTCAAACAGTAATGATTTCTAATTTCCAAGAATATTATAAAGTAGTAGAATATTTCTCTAGTTATACCAAAGCTCGTATGGGACTAGCCATGGGTGTTAACAACTTGGTAGATATTTTTGATGAGAAATATTATCGTCATTTAAGTGGCGGTATTTTAGAAGCGTTTGGTAAGTTATTCTATCGTGATTTAAAAGTTTTCTTGTATCCAATGGAAGATGAAAACGGAGAAATTATTACCTCACAAAACCTAAAAGTACATCCTAGAATGAAAGAGTTATATAAATTCTTTGCCTATAACGGAAAAGTGGTTGATATCACTGATTTTGACAAAGGGCACTTAAAAATATTTTCACGCGAAGTACTTAAAATGATTAGTGACGGCACTCCAGGTTGGGAAAAATTACTTCCAGAAGGAATTGCTGAGATTATAAAACAACATCAGCTTTTTGGGTATGACCCCAATAGAATTTTACAAAAAGTATAACAAAAAAGCCAAGAATAATTCTTGGCTTTTTTTCTATTTTAAAATTTGAGAAGCATGTGATTTAGTTTTTACTTCTGAAATTACTTCATCAATAATCCCATCTTCACTTATTATAAATGTTGTTCGATGTATTCCATCGTACTCTCTTCCCATAAATTTCTTTGGGCCCCATACACCAAATGCTTCTATAACTGATTTATCTTCATCTGCCAATAATGGAAATGGAAAATTATATTTGGTTTTAAATTTCGCTTGTGCTTTAGCAGTATCAGCGCTTACTCCAAGTAAAGCGTAGTTATTGGCTTTAAATTGTTCAAAATTGTCTCTTAAATCACAAGCCTCGGCAGTACACCCGGGTGTATCAGCTTTAGGATAAAAGAAAACTACTAATTTCTTTCCGTTATAATCTGCCAATGAATGATTATTGCCATCCTGATCCATTCCTGAAAATTGAGGCGCTTTATCTCCTTTTTTTAGTGTTGTCATATTTTGATGTATAAGTTTTATAAATTTACATTCAAATTTAAATTAAAATGACCAAACAAGAGCGTGCAACAGTTGTTATAAATACGTTAAAAGAGTATTATCCGCAGATTCCCGTTCCTTTAAATCATAAAGATCCTTATACATTATTGATTGCAGTATTACTTTCGGCACAATGTACTGATGTTAGAGTAAATCAAATTACGCCATTACTATTTGCTAAAGCTGATAATCCGCAAGACATGGTTAAACTATCGGTAGAAAAAATAAAAGAAATCATACGCCCATGTGGTTTGTCTCCGATGAAATCTAAAGGTATTCATGGTTTATCAGAAATTCTTATTGAAAAGCATAATGGCGAGGTGCCACAAAGTTTTGAAGCTTTGGAAGCATTACCCGCTGTTGGTCATAAAACAGCAAGTGTAGTTATGTCTCAGGCATTTGGAGTACCAGCCTTTCCAGTTGATACACACATTCATCGTTTAATGTATCGTTGGAATTTATCTAATGGCAAGAGTGTACAACAAACAGAAAAGGATGCCAAGGCTATTTTTCCAAGAGAACTTTGGAATGATTTACATCTTCAAATTATATGGTATGGTCGTGAATATTCTCCTGCTCGTGGTTGGAATCTTGAAAAAGATATAATTACCCAAACTATCGGTAGAAAATCAGTGATTGAAGATTATTTTAAAAATAAAAAAGCCTCATTTCAAAAAGAAACAAGGCTTAAATAATTTTATAATACTTATTACATAGTAGCATTTGCCTGCATTGCCATATCAGTATATACCGATTTAGATAATTCAGCAATAATTTGAGCTAATTTTTTAATATCTTTTCCTTTTGTCATTATTGTCAATAAATAAGGTTTATTATTTAAGTAAATAATTCCTGATTCATGCAATTGTATTTCGGTTTGGTTCCCAGCTTCTCCAAATTTATGAGCAATTATAGTATTATCGGGTAACCCTTTTACAATACCTTCTTTAAAATCACATTGACTAAGTAACTCTGCAGCATATTCAGAATCTGCACTTGAAAGGTATCCTGCATTGTAAATAGCTCTCATAAAATAAGAGTATTCTTTAACATTAAATTTATATTGACTAGCATAAATGTTTGGTACTTCAAGACCGATATCAGAAAACAGCTTTTGAAGTACTTTAGCATCCATAACACTCTCTAATAATGCAGTTGCATCATTATCAGAATATTTAATCATATAGGACAATAACTCTCTTACAGTATAAGTTTGTCCAATTGTAATTTGTTTAGAAGGGAACTTAATTGAACGTCCAAAATCTAATTTTTTATTGTAAGTAATAGATTTATCTAAAAGTCCAGGATGTAGTTCATTCATTTTCAATATGGTAATTAAAGTAGGAACTTTAAATAGTGAACCTGGATCAAATTTTTCAGTTGGATTAATGCACATCCATTCGTTATGCTCATATTCTCTCAGATATACCGAAGCGATGTTTACTTCTCCAATAGAATGATATTTATCAATAATGCTTATCAATTTTTGTTTTGTATTCATTAGCATATCCGACTCACAATCCTCGTCTACAAACATTAAAGGCTTTATGAATTTAAAACCTTTCATTCGCTTTATATCATAATTACAAGCAATTGAAGCACTGCTCATTTGTTCATTATATTGTTTTTCTTTCCATAAACTGGTTAAATAATAGGTTCCTATCGTGACAACTATAGTTGCCAAAAAAATGTGTAGTAATGAAAATTGTTTGTTCTTAAGTGAAATCATTCTTATTGGGAGTTATTATTTTAAATATTTACTAAAAATAATCATTATTTATAAAGAAATTAATAAATTATAGGTTAAATTTGTCTGTTTTTATCTTAATACTATAAAAATCAAACGATTGAATTAATAATTGATTGTAAATAAAACATTTATAAGGAGTTTTACCCTAAATAAAAATGCAGACCTAGGTCTGCATTTTAAATTTTTACTTGAAATTTATAATTTATTGTACTTTTAAGATTTTAGATTCATCAATATGTAGTGCCTTTACCACTGCATTATAGTCATTCAGATTTACTTTGTTTTGTTTGCCAAAATAAGCAGGTACAATTACCACTCTAAATACCTGATTTAAACTAAAATTAGGAGAAACAGATGGTAAATCATATCCTTCCATGTGCAACTCTGTATCAAAACGAGTGAAATCAAAATCATATATTAAATCTAATGTACCATCATTAAAAAAATAGGTTTCAGGTAATGGTTTCCAAATATCT
>CANJDA010000070.1 GCA_947472705.1 Flavobacteriaceae bacterium | reverse complement strand
CACCAGGGTACCAGTTTAATCCTGATTCAAATGAATTCCCAGAGCCATTAAAAAATTTATCATTATCTCTGTCGGCGTTTCTTTTTTTATCTGCAGCTCTTAAATGATGTAAATCGGCACCAGGTCCGGTTGTACCTAGGTCAGGATTTCCAAGTGCTTTTGGAAAAGTATGTTCTCTGTTATAAAGACAAGGAGACGAAGTTCCATCATCTTGCATACTAGAATCTCTTCTACGATGATCCTTATCATCACTAGAAAAGTCTGGACATAAGTTGTTGCTAAATCCATAAACAAGCAATACATTAGTATTGGAAGCATCTGCAGGATCAAGATCTAAAATTGCAAGTGCATTATCAGTTTGAGAATAAATCAGTTGGTGAGTATGTGTAGTTATTATTTTTGTAGCTAATGCATCTCTTAAATTTAGCCCAGTTAAATTCCAATTAAAACCATTGTAATAAGGAGAAGCTGGAGCGCCATTTTGTGAAAAAGTTATGGTAATGTTTAATAATAATAAAAGAATTGTTGTTTTTTTCATCTGTTTAAATTTCTTTTTTGCGTTCTAATAATGCCATATAAAAGCCATCAAAACCAGTATCTTGAGCAAGTATTTTGCAATCTTTTACAAATGTAAATGATTTTCCAGTATCTGAGGATAAGAACTTATTAATTTGGTCTTGATTTTCAGAGGGTAAGACAGAACAAGTTGCATAAACCAATTTACCTCCGGGTCTTACAATTTTAGAATAATTCTCTAAAACTTCGGCTTGTACTTTTTTTATGTTTTCAATAAATTCTGGTTGAAGCTTCCATTTGGCGTCAGGATTTCTTTTTAAAACTCCTAATCCGCTACAAGGAGCATCAATTAAAACTCTATCGGCTTTCTCGTGCAGTTTTTTTATGACTTTCGTTGTGTCTATAATTCTATATTCGATATTAAAAGCACCGTTTCGTTTAGCTCTTAATTTTAATTGTTTTAGTTTGCTTTCATACAAATCCATGGCAATTAATTGACCTTTGTTTTGCATTAAGGAAGCCATATGTAATGTTTTACCTCCAGCGCCAGCACAAGTATCAACAACTCTCATTCCTGGTTGTACATCAAGAAAAGCTGCTACTAATTGAGAAGAGGCATCTTGTACTTCAAACATTCCTTCTTTAAACGCATCTGTTAAGAAAACATTGGCTCTTTCTTTTAGGACTAATGCATCAGGTTGGTCATTTAAAAATTCGGTTTCTATGTTTAAATCCATTAAAATGGCACGAAGTTCTTCTTTGGTAGTTTTCAAAGTATTTACACGAAGTATAACTTTTGCTTGTTTATTTTGAGCAGCAATTTCTTTAGTCCAAATTTCTTCTCCCAATTCTTTAATTCCCAATTCGTCCATCCAATCAGGAATAGATTCGCGCATCTTTCTAATTTTGGACAATTCGTCAAAACGTCCTTTTATTTTTCTTTCTGGAGTTCCTTCTAATTGTCTCCAATCTGGAATTGGATATCCTCTTAATACAGCCCAAACTGCGAATATTCTCCATAAATGATCACGGTTTAAAGGCTCCTTTACATCTGCAATTTCCATGTAAAGTCTTTTCCATCGTACAATTTCATATATAGTTTCTGCCACAAATTTTCTGTCGGAACTTCCCCAGCGTTTGTCTTTTTTCAAAGCACGAGCCACTACTTTATCAGCATATTCACCTTCGTTGAAGATGGCGTTTAAAGAGTCAATAGTGGTGTAAACTAAATTTCGATGTAATCGCATGGTTTAAAAAAATAAGCCCGCAAAGATATTGCTTTTTTATTACGCTCCCTTAAATTTAACAAGCTAAAAATAGAATAGATTTTTAATTACTTATATTTGATATCATGAATGCAACATCCAACATAACTACTATGAAATTAAAAATTACTCTGGTGGTATTATTTTCTGTTCAATTAGGTTTTTCTCAGTTGTATCAAATTGGACATAATACTGTCAATTTCACAGATACATCTCGTGGTAATAGAGTTATAGCAACTGAAATATATTACCCGGCTGATGTTGCTGGTGATAATGTGGCTATGACAACTTCAACTACCGACGCTTTTCCGGTCTTGTGTTTTGGTCATGGATTTGTAATGACTTGGGATGCTTACCAAAATTATTGGAATTTTTTAGTGCCCAACGGTTATATTATGGCTTTCCCAAAAACAGAAGGTTCTATTGCTCCGTCTCATCTGGACTATGGTAAAGACTTATCTTTTGTATTAGATCAACTAACGGTGTTAGGCAATACTCCAACTTCTGTTTTTTATAACAGAATAAGTCCCATGAACGCTGTTATGGGTCATAGCATGGGAGGAGGAGCTTCTTTTTTGGCAGCACAATTAAATACAACTATTAAAGCCTTAGTAAATTTTGCACCGGCAGAAACGAATCCTTCTGCGATACAAGCCACTGCTTCGATTCAAATTCCTGCATTAATTTTTTCTGGGGGGAATGATTGTGTTACACCACCTAATACAAATCAAATACCCATGTATAACGGACTGTTGAGCAATTGTAAAACCCTAATTACTATAATAGGGGGAAGTCATTGCCAAATGGCGAATACTAATTTCTTATGCAGTGTTGGGGAATCCTCTTGTTCACCTCAACCTACCATAACGAGAACAGCTCAACAAAATAATATCAATACCTATTTGTTACCTTGGTTGGATTTTCAGCTAAAAGGAAATTGCGAACAAGGAAATGCTTTTGATACCCAAATAGTATCGGATACAGGTATTGCATTTCATAAAAACTGTATCCAATGTAATAGTTTGAATTCCGCTACAGTAGAAGTCAATGCTCAAATAAAATTAGCCCCTAATCCATCAAAAGATTTTATTAAGGTAACCGGAAAGGAGGGTGTAAAGTATCAGATTACCATTTATGATAGTACCGCTAAACTTATGGTTACGAAAGAATTTACTACTGAAACTACCATTGAGACGGTAAACCTGTCCAAAGGGATCTATATGTATTCCATTCAAAGCTGGGAGAAAACAATTAGTACTGGGAAATTTATAAAATAGTACTATGTCTTTCAGTTTTTAATGGTGAAAACTAAATTTCGGCTATGGTAATGGTATAAAAAAATACTCTTTAAAACCTTGTCAAAAGGAATCAAAGAATATTTTTTTTTGCTAGAAAGTATATTAGTATTGCGAAAAGATTCGCTTCATTTCTATTTTTTCAGGCGCATGGATAACCAAAGGGAATTGTTCTATTTTAACTGAACTACTGTCTAAACCAAATCCTTTTTCTTCAGATAAACTGAATTTTTTCATGAAGAAATAAGAGTACATAATGATTTTTTCAAAGAAAGTTAAATCACTGTCATTGGATAAAAATTTCTCAGAAAGTACAAACTTAAAGTCCCCAATAATGTTGTTTTTATTCAAAGATTCATAACGACTGGTGATATCAACTTCTCCATTTTTCACCATATCTTTAATTACTTCTTTAAACATCAAGTTAATTTTGGTAGGCTCTCTAAATCCTAAGTAAAAGTCAATTCGGTATAAATCATCTTTTATGATTTCGTTAACTTTGAATTCTTTGCGATAAGGTTCGTTAAGGATATTTACGTGAATTAACCAATAAATATCTGCTCGTTTCGGTCTTTTTTGAAGAATAGAATACATCACTTTCTCTTCAATCTCATCGACACGATTGGAGTTGGTCATGTACACCAAATGGGTAGCGTATTTAGGAATGGAAAGGTCCAAACTCAACTCAGCCAATACTTTTTTGTAGTCAGCAATATTAACCATTTTAGTGTAGTTCTTGCTGATTTTTTTGGCCAAAAACCAAATAGTCATAATTCCTATTAACAAGCAAGCAATAAATAAGGTAACGTAACCGCCATCCATAAATTTAGTAATGTTGGCAGCTAAAAAACTGAATTCTATGATAACGTATATTAAAATCAAAGGAGCTATCAAGTACCATTTTACTCTTTTCATTATTAAGTAATAATTCAACAATATAGTGGTCATGATCATGCACAAAATTATGGCTAAACCATAAGCATGCTCCATATTTCCTGACTCTTCAAAATGCAATACGATACCAATACAACCCGCCAATAACAACCAGTTGATAGAAGGGATATAGAGCTGTCCTTTTAAATCCGTAGGATATTTGATTTTAACTTTAGGCCAAAAACTCAAGCGCATCGCCTCATTAATCAATGTAAAGGATCCGCTAATTAAGGCTTGAGAAGCAATAACTGCGGCCATAGTTGCAATTACAATTCCGATAGGTTGAAACCAGCCTTCCATTACCAAATAAAACGGATTGGCATTGTTTCCTCCTAAATGATATAAGGTATCTCCGGAATGTTTGATCAAGTAAGCACCCTGTCCGAAATAGTTCAGTACCAAAGTGACTTTAACAAAAATCCAGCTGATACGGATGTTCTTACGTCCGCAATGTCCCATATCAGAATACAATGCCTCAGCTCCTGTTGTACAAAGGAAGACAAAGCCCAATACATAAAAACCGTCAGGATGGATACGCAACAACTCATAAGCGTAATAAGGGTTAATAGCCTTGAATACCGATAAATTATCGCCTATTTGAATGATTCCTAAAATACCAAGCATACTGAACCATACCAACATCATAGGTGCAAAAAACTTGCCCACCAACTTGGTGCCAAATTGTTGAATAGTAAATAAAACAACCAAAATAGCAATTACAATAGGTACAGTATTAATAGATGGATAAAAAGTTCGGACACCCTCTACAGCGGAAGAGACCGAAATAGGAGGGGTGATAATACCATCTGCCAATAGAGCACTACCCCCTACTATAGCAGGAACGATAAGCCATTTAATCTTGGTACGCTTTACCAAGGCATATAAGGCAAATATTCCGCCCTCACCATGGTTATCGGCACTAAGTGTAATAATAACATATTTTAAAGTAGTTTGCAGGGTAAGCGTCCAAAAGATACAGGATAACCCACCTAAGATAATATCTGGGTTGATAATATGATGCAATCCGATTATGGCTTTCATTACATAGAGTGGAGAAGTTCCAATGTCACCGTATATAATTCCTAATGTAATTAGTAAACCTCCCATGGTAAGTTTACTGTGAAGCTGATGATTATGAGCGTTCATAAATGATTTTTAAAACCGGTACAAATGTACTGTTTTTTTAAAATAATTTTTTTTTTAAGTGTTTATTTTTAAGGTGCAGTAACTAAAAAAAAATCACCACTTTTTGTGGTGATTTTTAACAACATCAAAACCTATATATAAACAATTTATCTTCTTCCATTACCGCCGCTGTTACTTCTTGAATTTTCACCGCCATTGTTGTTTCTAGTAGCCAAACTTCTATTACCTCCACCTTGTGAAGTTGTATTTCTGGGTGTTTCATAACGAGAATTGCTTCTAGGATGTGCGGCATTTCGTTGTGTACCATAACTCGGAGTATCATTAGTATTCACTTCTTGAGTTCTCACATTTCTCGGTAAAGCAACACCTTTAGGTTCTACGTTTACCGTTCCGGGAATATTGGTTCTCGGACTGTTGGTGTTTTGACCAAAACTTTTTGGGGTTTCGGTACGGGTACCAACACTGTTTCTCGGACTATTATCATTCTGACTAAAAGTTCTTGGAGATTCATATTTAATACCATCATTACCTCTTGGAATAATGTTGCTGTAGCTGTTACTTCTCGGGCTATTCATAGCCATTTCATTGCGATTGCCTACTGTTCTAGTGTTTCGGGTCTTGTCCAATTCATAACGATTGGCATAACTGCTGTTTCTGTACCCAAACGAACGGCTTGGATAACGGGTTTCATAAGCATTTCCTCTGCGGCCTCGGTATGAATTATAAGTTACTTCACATCTTCTATAATTTGCATAGTTGTAACTGTTATAATTATTAATGCAAATGCCTATGTGGCTTCTGTAACGAAATATCGGACAAGGCTCCCAAGCATAATAGTATGTAGGGTAGTATCCCCAATACCAAGAAGAATAATATGGACGATAGCTACCTATCCAAAATGATGCGTAAATTACTGGAGTGCTAACATAAATAGGTTCATATATGTAATTTGTTCCATACATATATACATCTCCAACTACTTGAACTTGAACATGATTATTTCTATCTTTTTGCACTTCAACAGTAGCAACATCCTGATAAGTATCTCGACCTAGAACAGATTGAATGACAATTAAGTGATCATTGCCTTCAATGGTTTCAATCACACGTAAATAATCTACTTGATTATCTTCATTTAAATCCAAATTAGAAATCTGAATTTTTGGGTCGTTTAGCCTTCTTTCAAAATCAGCTAAATCTTGAGAATCTCCAAAAATTGAAGCTACTGCACGTAGATCTAAATTATCACTAATTTCAGAATTATTGGCTGTAACTGTAGTTCTGTCTTGTGCAAAAACACTTGTCATATTCAAAGAAGACAGAAATACTAAGGTCATAATTTTAGTTTTCATAATATAATATTTTTAATGATTATTACTTTTAATGGAAACATCCAATTACTGTGCCATAATTTTTTTTCATTAAATCTTAATCAAATCTTAACCAAAATAATAATTGTATATTAGCTAATATTTCAAATGTTTTTAATGAAAATCAATATTTTCCTTTCAGTACTTTTTTTATTGTGCTTAAGCAATAATTCTGTTTGTCAAAAATTTCAATCGATTACTATTGATACAATTTTAAATAAAAAAATAAGCATAAGAGCTCTCTTAGTTGATAAAGATAAAATATGGTATGCAGGTGATCAAAACCGTTTTGGGTTTTACAATTTTAAAACAGGAGAGAAAGTTGAAAAACTAATTCAAAGTGACAAGTTGAAAATGGAATTCAGGAGTATTACTCAGAATGCTATATCAATTTTTATCGCTAATATTGGTAATCCAGCATTTATTTTTAAAATAAACAAATCAGATTTAAGTGTTGAAAAAGTATATTCAGAATTGAATGAAAAAGTCTTTTATGATAGTATGAATTTTTGGAATGATAAGGAAGGAATTGCTATAGGTGACCCAACTGAAAATTGTCTTTCTATACTAATTACAAAAGATAGTGGACAAACGTGGAAAAAAATGCATTGTAAAAATCTGCCTAAAATTTTTGATGGTGAAGCAGCATTTGCAGCAAGCAATACTAATATATCTATTAAAGGTGATAAAGCATGGGTTGTTTCTGGTGGAGTAAAGTCAAGAGTTTTTTATTCAGAGAATAAAGGAAAATCTTGGCACATAATTGAAACTCCAATTATTCAAGGCAAAATCATGACAGGAATTTTTACTTCTGATTTTTATAATGAATCGATTGGTATCATTGCTGGCGGGAATTATGAAGTACCCTATCAAAATTTTCAAAACAAAGCCATGACTTATGATGGCGGAAAAACATGGAAATTAATAGCTGATAACTCTGGTTTTGGATATGCATCTTGTGTACAATTCGTTCCAAAATCTAAAGGAAATGAAATTGTTGCTGTTGGAGCACTTGGAATTCATTATTCAAATGATGGAGGAAATACTTGGAGGAAATTATCAGATGATAATGATTTATTTACAATTCGTTTTATAAATGAACATACAGCTTTTGCTGCTGGTAAAAATAAAATAATCAAAATTGTGTTCAAAAAATAAGAGAGCTAATTGCTCTCTTATTTTTACTTTCCTAATTTCTTGTCTCGGTATTGTTGAAGTAATTTTCGATTAAAATTTTCTTCGGATCTCTTAAGTTTTAATATTTTTAATGGAGAAATAACACCTTTTAAACTGGCAACAAATTTCTTTTTAGCTTGAAATAATTCATCTTCAGAACTTTCCATTTGTGCTAACATAACTGTAGCTTCTTTATCGGATAATTTATCAAAAGAGTCATCATCCATTCGGTTTAAATAACCTTTTAATTTTTGTTTTTTAATTTCTTGTTGTTTATCCTCGTAGGCATTATACAATGGCCAAAATTTAGCTGATTCTTCTGAAGTTAATTCTAACTCATTAGTGATAAATGCCACTTTTAAAGCTTTAATTTGTTCTTTCTTTTTGCGCATAAAAGGACCATCTTGAGCACATACACTTAGCGAAACAAATGCTATAATTAGCGAAATTATTTTATTGATTTTCATAATATTAGTCTAAAATATATTGTTCTAAATTGATGTTTGAATTTAATATTTCTTCTATGTCTTTGTCTCGAATTTTTAAATCTAAATTTATTTTTTTTAATTCATTTTCGTCCAGTAAGTTTACTATGTCTTCTTCCGAAATGTTAGCTTGATATGCCAAATAATTTTCTAAAGTTGCAGAATCAACTTCATCTTGAACTAAATTGTAATCGTTGTATAATGGAATAGATAACATTAAAACTACAATTGCGGCTGCAGCTAAATACCATTGTTTTTTTAAACTAAAAACCGAAAGAATTTTAGATTCATTCTTTGGTAACGGATTAAAAATTTTATTTGGAAAAGTATCAAAGTAACCACCGGGAATCGAAAATCCTGAGGTTATTTTAGGTTCATTTTCTAATTTAAATTCTTTCATGGTCTTTATGACAAATGTTTACTTAAAAGGTTTAATTAGTTGTAATATAATTTTCGATTTTTTTAACTGCATGATGGTATGATGCTTTCAAAGCACCAACTGAAGTGCCTAAAATTTCTGACATATCTTCATATTTAATTTCTTCATAATATTTCATTTTAAAAACTAGCTGTTGTTTTTCGGGCAACAATGCTATTGCTTTTTGCAATTTGTATTGAATTTCATTTCCATCGAAATAACTATCAGCTTTCAAGTTATCCACAATTTTGCTTTGTAAAGCTTCACTGGTTACACCATTCCGTTTAGCTTTATGATTTATAAAACTAATGGCTTCATTGGTAGCAATGCGATACATCCAAGAAAATAATTTACTATCACCTTTAAAATCTTTTAGATACCTAAATACTTTGATAAATGTATTTTGTAGTACGTCATCAGCATCATCATGTTTAAGAACTATATTCCTGATATGATTGTATAAAGGTTTTTGGTAATTATGCAAAAGCTTTTGAAACGCTAGATTTTGCGTTTTTGGATTTAGTAAGTCTGCGATAAATTCCTTTTCTTCCTGCAAAGTAAAAATTTAACTATTGGAATAAAGATAACAGAAAAGGTTTAATTTTTATTAAAAAATTAAGGTATTTGCTCAGCTGGTGTTGTATTTGGGTCTAATTGAATATTAACTGAAGATGCTTGAATTTTATCAGGTTGAGATATTTCGGTTTTAGGAAAAACAGGAATGTAGATTTCTGTAACCCATTTAGATGGTTGTTTAATATCATCAATGGTTTTGATAAATACTTCTGTATATTTTCCAGCAAGGTTTTCAGTATAACCATTATCAGAAATATACTTTTTGGCTTTAACCCATGCTTCTTTAGTGTGTGAATAGTCCCCAATTAAAGTCGTTTTCAAACAAGTAAACGCAATTATTTCGCTTGATTCTATATCGCTTCCAGGCATTACAAATACCTGATTAGTTGTTGGAACACATACAGAAAAAGTCACAAAATCATTAGCTAAATCATAACGATCATAAAGGACAAATGCTTTTCCATGCATAGCAATTTTATTCTTTTTAAAAAAATGAATCATTCTTGGCATTATAATTTTGATATTCTTTGAAATATTTTTGATTTTACAAGAAACCGTTTGTTTTAAACAAAATCCAGAAGATCTTTGAGATATTCCATTTACTTTTATAGAATAGGTTTTTATTTCATAATCTAACGTTTTATCTAGATTAATTAAACTTTTTTCAAAAGTATCATCTAATATTGAAGAAATTCCGCCTTTAAAAAAAGTTGAAATTTTAGTCAACAAATCCATTTCACCTTTACAATAAATAGAAACTTTTGTTCCTCCAACTGTATCTTTAAAAGTCCAATTTATTGTAGCATCTGTTCCGTTAAAGTTAGTTTTTTGAATTATGCTGTTATTCTCCTTGACAAAAATTGTTTTAATTTTTCCATTATCTGAGCCACTTTCCCAAGAGCTACTACCGCCAGCCCCAATTGTTTTTGATGGGTAATCAAATTTAATATTATTTTCTTTTTTCATCCATGACCCAAAGGTTTCCCAATTTTTATAATCATTGATATAATCAAATACGGTGCTTCTTTGCACTTTTATAATATTGCTTTTTGATATTTCAAAATTTCCTTTTTGGGTAGCTACATAAACAGTTATGCCAATAAAGGCAAGAAGTATTAGCAGGAAAATGTATTTCAAAATTCTCATGAATCAATTTTTAGGTGTCACAAAGTTATGAATTTAATAGCAGTAAAATAGTTTAGATTTAATAATTGCAGAATGTTTATATTTGTTCGAAATCAAAAAAAAATCCATGAAAACAACTAGAGAGTTGAGAAGTATT
>CANJDA010000069.1 GCA_947472705.1 Flavobacteriaceae bacterium | reverse complement strand
GGCGTTAAAGGAAACACAAATGGAGTTGTAATTTTCAAAAATTACCAATGGTTTTTTGAGTATTATGAGAATAGTAAAATGGTTTCTGAACTGTTGAAATTAAAGTTCTAATACCCGTATTTGTCTTTCCAACGATTTTTTAAGAAAGTACGAAGTTCATTTTCACGTGCATTGTTTCCCGGTTTATAGAAAGCTGTATTTTTAATTTCGTCTGGAAGATATTCTTGTTCAGAGAAATTATTTGCATAATTATGTGAATATTGATATTCTTCACCATAGCCCAATTCCTTCATCAACTTTGTTGGAGCGTTTCGCAAATGAATTGGCACTGATAAATCTCCGGTTTGTTTTACCAAAGATTGTGCTTCACCAATAGCCATATAACTCGCATTACTTTTGGCAGATGTGGCTAAATAAACAGCACATTGACTTAGGATAATTCTACTCTCAGGATAACCAATGGTGGAAACCGCTTGAAAGGTATTATTTGCCATAATAAAAGCAGTAGGGTTGGCATTGCCTATATCTTCACTCGATAAAATCAACATACGTCGGGCTATAAATTTTACATCTTCACCACCTTCAATCATTCTTGCCAACCAATATACGGCACCGTTAGGATCACTACCACGTATCGATTTGATAAATGCCGAAACTATATCATAATGCTGTTCGCCAGTCTTGTCATAAAGCACAGTGTTTTGTTGCACTAATTCCAAAACTTTGTCATTAGTTATAGTAATTTGACCTTCAGGGCTTGCGTTTATAACAAGTTCAAAAATATTTAATAGCTTACGTCCATCTCCACCTGAAAGACGCAGTAAGGCTTCTGTTTCCTTTAACTTAATTTTTTTGATCGAAATAATTTTGTCTTCCTTCATTGCTCTTTGCAACAAAGCCAGTAAATCTTCTTTTGAAAACGGATTTAAAATATACACCTGACAACGTGACAATAAAGCGGGAATCACTTCAAAGCTTGGATTCTCTGTTGTGGCACCAATTAGAGTTACCCATCCTTTTTCTACTGCTGCTAATAAGGAATCTTGTTGTGATTTACTAAAGCGATGAATCTCATCTATAAATAGAATCGGGTTTTTTGCCGTGAATAAACCACCACTGAGTTTGGCTTTTTCAATTACATCGCGAATGTCTTTAACACCACTATTAATAGCACTCAATTCATAAAAAGGGCGATTACTTTGCTTAGCAATAATTTGTGCTAATGTAGTTTTACCGGTGCCTGGTGAACCCCAAAAAATCATTGAAGGAATTACTCCTCTTGCTATTTGTTGTGTCAACGAACCATTTTCACCAACCAAATGTAATTGGCTGATATAATCTTCTAATCGCTGTGGTCTTATGCGTTCGGCAAGTGGTGCTTCCATGTGGTAAAAGTAAAGATTTCTGCCAAAATAGCATTAAATAAAATTTGGCTTTATCTTTGAAATGAGTTGAATGCTTTTTAAAACATTTATATGAACGATTACCATCATTTTAAATTTACACCCTCTGTTTGGATTGTACCAACATTGTTGCTTATTATGATGTGGAGCGTTTTTTTTATTGAAAGAAGTTTAAATATTGATTTAAGTTCACATGGTATTTTACCTCGAACTTTTTCGGGTATACAAGGTGTATTCTTTAGTCCTTTTTTGCATGGTGATTTGAATCATATTACCAATAATTCCATTCCACTGTTTATACTTACTACAGCACTTATTTATTTTTATAGAGAAGTTTCATTGAAAGTCTTGTTTTATGGTGTATTACTTTCGGGCTTAATTACGTGGGTGATAGGCAGAAATTCGTTTCATATTGGAGCCAGTAGTTTGATTTATGTTTTGGTTTCGTTTATTTTCTTCAAAGGAATGATGACACAATATTATCGTTTGATGGCCTTATCGCTTACTGTGGTCATGATATATGGAGGACTGATTTGGTATGTTTTCCCCGAAGTAGATAAGCATATATCTTGGGAAGGACATTTAGCAGGATTGATAAGTGGTTTTGCATTTGCGGCTTATTTTAAAACCCCCGATTATGTGAAAGCTATTCAGTATCCTTGGGAAAAACCAGATTTTAATCCAGAGGAAGACATGTTTATGAAACATTTTGATGAAAACGGAAACTTTGTAAACACACCAATAGTTGATGAAGAAATGATTGAAGAGTCGCAACCAGTTCAATTTAACTATGTTTATGAATTTAAAGAAACTCCTAAAGAAGAATAATTATTGTCTTTGACGAACGGCTTCATAAAGGAATGCCCCACATGCAACAGAAACATTCAAAGATCCTATGGTTCCAAACATCGGAAGTTTGGCTTTTTCATCTACAATTTTCAGTACAGAAGGATTAATACCTCTGTCTTCACTACCCATTATGATGGCAACAGGTTCGTTTAATGAAATATTGTAGATGCTATCTTCTGTTTTTTCAGTAGCGGCTACCGTTTTAATTCCACTTCCTTGTAGATAAAATATGGCGTCTTTGATATGATCAACTTTACATATAGGAACATTAAAGACTGCGCCAGCTGATGTTTTAACAGTATCACCATTTACAGGTGCTGAACCTGTTTTTTGAACTATGATTCCATCAACTCCAGTGCATTCGGCGGTTCTAATAATAGCACCAAAATTTCGGGCATCACTTAATTGGTCAAGGATTAAGAATAGGGGAGTCTTTCCGCTTTCTACAACACTATCTACTAAAGTTTCAAGATTAACAAAGGTTATGGGTGCAATAGTGGCTACAGCTCCTTGGTGGTTGTTGGGTGTTAATCGGTTTAATTTTTCTACTGGAACATAGGAGAAATTGATGCTGTTTTTTTTCATCACTTTCATCAATTCCTGCATTAAATCGCCTTGAGCATCACTTTGTATGAAGACTTTGTCAATTTCTTTTCCTGCATTGAGGGCTTCAATAATAGCTCTTATACCAAAGATTTGGTTTTCTTTTTCCATGGCGCAAAGATATAAAAAAACCACCAGCGAAAACTGGTGGTTTTATCTTTAAAGAAGATATTAATATTCGTCTTCCAAGAAACCTGTTCTTTTATGACCTTCATAAAGAATATCATAACCATCAGAATCATAATCAAAATGTGCTCTAAAAGAAATCTTATCTACTGTATGACCTCCTAAAGAAGTAGCAGCATTTTTTTCTATTTTTCCATCAGTAATTGTAACTAATGAACCATCATAAAGATTTTCAGAGGCAGTAGCACTAAAAGTTCCATCAGCCAAATTCACGGTGACTTTACATTTAATCCAATATCCATTTTCAAAATCATCTATCCACATAGTATTATCATTTGCAGATGTGTTGTAAGTAGAGTGTAAAGTGTAATCAAAGACATCACTACCATCGCTATCCACAGCTTTAATATACCAATCTCCAGCATACTTTTGTACTGTTGTCCCGCCTGGGCTAGGATTTCCACCTTTATCACATGAAACAAGAGTTAATGTTAGTAGTATACTAACTATCAAACTATTTTTTAAAAATTTCATTTTTCTCATTTTTTAAAAATTATAAAACTACTTTAGTCATCGTTGCTACAAATGTATATCCTGCATCCCAACTAGTTGTAAAAGACAATGTATTATTAGCTGGATTAGCTGTTAATCCATTCATAGTTGCCACACCACCAAACGCACCTACACCAAAACTTGGAATAGGAGCATAGTTATTAGTTGAAATGTCATTTGCAGTTATTATAACTGGTCCTGCAGCATATCCAACACCATAACTACGTCCAATATTGTAGTAACCACCAATTCCATCTGAAATTTGATAAGTACCATCAGTGTTTTTCCAAACAAGCACATATTTCATATCTGTGTATTGAGGTTTAGAAACCCCATTTCTTACTACAGTTGATGTATATAAGCCAGAGATACTATTTACTAAATCACTGTCTTCATATACAATTACAGTTCTTGAAACTGAACCTGAAAAACCATCTTGATTTACTGCAGAATAAGTTATATGATAGACATCTATTACATTTGTGTCTACAGAGTCTCCACCTTGGTAATCACCACTGATAGTGGTAGTGTAAGGGATTTCATTTTCACCTTCCATGGCTATAATCCCCGGGTCATTAAATACGCCTCCTTTTTGTACATATATAATGTCATCACCTAGAAGTGTCAATTCAGGATAATGAGTCACTTTTGACACATTATCAGTCGAGTCTTGAGAACAAGAAAAAATCAAAAGACTCACAATTCCAATTAAAAATACTTTTTTCATTTTTTTCATTTTTTAGTTAACATCCCACCATACAGGTACAGTAATTAATACCAAGGCAGGTGTATTTGGATTTCGTGTTGTTACAGTACTTGGAAACACAAATCTTTTAGGAAATAAACCTCCTGTTGTTCCAGTTGCTGAATAAGCAAATTCACCAGCTACATATGAACCACTTGTTTGAGGTACAGCTGATTCTAAAGGGAAACCAGTTCTATTGTGTTCAAAAAACATTTCAAAACCGTTACCAGGGAAACCTGAAATCCATTTTTGAGTAATAATAGATTTTAATTTTGCATTAAAGTTTCCAGATGTTGGATATTCATAAGCTCCACCAGAAGCCACAAATGAGTCGCCATTTAAACCATATTTATTGAAAGATTCAGTTACTCCTGCATCATATTTAGCTTTTGCACCAGTACCTCCAGCATATCTCTCTAAAGCTTCAGCCTGTAAAAACAAACTCTCTTCACGGCTCATAAAATAAACAGGAGTTGTAGCTTCTAAGTGAACCACTGAAATTGTAGATGATCCCACAGTATTATTAAAATCACCTTGATTCAATGGATTACCAGCTTCATAATAGTTATCTTTTCTTTGGTCTGAATTTTCAGTTAAGAAGGAATGTAAAGTTCTACTTGCTCTTATGTTGGTAGCAACATTCAATTGTCTTCTATCAGTTTCATATAGAGGATTACTTCTGTTGGGAGCATCCTCAAACTGAGTGATGGCAGCATCGGCATCAAGAAATGAAGCTCCAGAGCTTAACAATTCGTTAATTCCATCTTGAGCAACAGTAGGTCTAGCTTCAGTTTGTCTTATATACAATTTAAGTAACAGTGTATTAGCAAAAGCAGTCCAATTGTCCATATTACCTCCAAATACAAAATCGTCATTACCTGGTGCATCACCACTTGATGTTGATAAATCTTTGGCTAAAGCGCCTTTTAAATCACTTACCATAATATCATAAACGTCTTGACCCGTTTGGAAATGTGGAGTTAAGATATTAACATTATTGGCTTCTGAATATGGAATTTGATCATAAAAATCTGCCATAATCTGTGAAGAATAAACCTCCATTGTTGTAGCAATCAAATAGTAATTCCAATTTTCCTGCTCGTTAGCCAATCTCTTTACATTTCGTATATCACCTAATGCATCATACATTGCGGCCCATCCACCAGTATAGTCGTCAGTTCCAACCGAGTAGTCATCTACTTCTTTATATTGATTAGCTGCGTTACTTTGAGTCCAATATTGACTCCAAAAACCACCAATAATTGCATAATAAGCACCTTGTGCTCCAGCAACACCTACAAGACCTGCTGGTAATTCAGTCTTTAGAGAAACTTGATTAGGATCTAAATTATCCGGATCTCTGTTGATGTCAAAATCACTATCGTTACATGCCGATAATAAAGACAGGACTGTTATTAATAAAAATACTTTTTTCATAATTTTTTTTTTTAAAATGATAACTTTAAAACTCCACCATAACTTCTTTGAGCTGGATTGGCTCCAAATTCTCCAAATTCACTAACTAAATCATTTCCATATGTAGTTGTTTCTGGATCTATATATGGATTATCTGCAGGTGTCCATAAAAACAGGTTTTTTCCATATACACCTAATGATAGTTTTGATAAGCCTAATTTTTTAACAAAATTTGCATTTAAACTATAGTATAAACTAATATCTCTTAAACGAATAAATGTTTTGTCAATCAAATGGGTTTTTTCTATACCAGGATTGTTTGTAGTATTTCCAAAAAAGTTGGTTACATTTTCTAAACTGATAGGAGTTGTGTTTTCAACATAATTACCATTACCATCATCAACAACCGAATTTGGAATAATAAATGTGTTTCGATCATTGTATATAGTTGAGATACTATTACCAGTAAAGTCAGATAATCTTTTTGTATAAGAATACATTTCTCCACCTTTTTTCCAGTCAAAGGCAAAATTCAAATTAAAGTTTTTGTATTTTATAGTGTTTTGTAAACCCATTACAAAATCTCTTTGTGAATTACCTAAATATTGAGGATCATCAGAAACCACATAATAACCTGTGTCAGGATTAACAATGTACTGTCCTTCTGATGTCATTAATGGAGCACGTCCGTAAAAAGCACCAAGAGGTTGACCTTCTTCAGCATAGAAAGAGATTCCGTAAGCTGATGTTAACAATAGCTTAGTGCCACCATTAACTCGGGTCACTTCATTTTTATTTTTTGAAAATGTCCAATTTAAATCCCAAGAAAAGTTTTCAGTTTTAACAGGAGTTAAACCTATAGCAATTTCAAATCCTTTGTTTTGAACATCTCCTATGTTACTTGCTTGTGTAGTATAACCTGTTGACGGATCAAGAGGAACAGCAGCAATTAAGTCTCTAGTTTTATTTATGTAATAAGAAATATCAAAAGTAATTCTCTTTTTGAAAAGACTTCCCTCAGTACCAATTTCCCATTCTGTTTTTCTCTCAGGTTTTAATTTATTATTACCTAAAACACCTGATAGTTCATAATAATTAATTCCTCCTAGTGGTGCTTGAATAACACCAAAATTTGCAGCAGCATTTCCTTGAACTAGTGAAGATTCCGTTTGATAAGGATCAGTATCATTTGCAACTTCAGACCATGCGCCTCTTAATTTAAGGTAATGAGTTCCGTTATCAAAAATTAATCCACTCACAGAAGCTGCAGGGTAGAAATAGGTGTTATTTTGAGTTGGTAAAGTAGAAGTTTTGTCTCTACGAGCACTTAAAGTCAAATACACTTTTTCAATATAAGATAACTCAGCTTGAGCATAGATACCCATTGTTCTTCTTAAAACATCATTTTGTGTAACTTCAACTCTGTTAGCACTGTTGGATATTTCATAATAATTTGGAACATCCAAATCAGTAACTTTATTAGTTAGAGAATTTCCTTCTCTTTGATTGTAATTAATACCAATTAAAGAGGTTAATTTAAATTTATCAGATATTTTTTTATCATAATTTAAATTAAAATAGGTGTCAAATTCTGTACGAAGAATTCTAGCTTCTGTAACACCTCCAACAACTGGTATGGTCCCTGCCAAATCTTGAGCAGATCCAGGAAGATAGTCTACAATTGCTCCATAACTTTTAATGCTTTCATTTCTAACGTTACCGCCCACTTGCCATGTTGCAGATAGTTCATTACTGAGTTTTTTGAATACATTAATATTCCCAAACAAGTTGTGGCTAGTTATTTTAGTTGAATTTTCATTTATAATAAAATAAGGGTTACTAGCATAAGGAGTAAAATAGTAACTAGGAGTATTAAATGGGTTGTTTGTATAATCACGTAAGTCAACAACACTAATATCTCTAGGAATCTGAATCATTTCCTGAATCAATGTTGCTCCTTCACCTGCTTCATCTCCTTGTCCAGAGTTTACAGCATATTGTTCTTTATTAGTATAATTAAGACTAGCTTTGATGGCTGACTTTTCATTTTTTAAACCTCCATTAAAAGTTAAAGCTCTTTTAACAAATGAATCTGCATTGGTTGGTATAACACCATCATTATCAGTATTGGTAAAACCAAATGCAAAATCAGAGAATTCATTTCCACCACTAATATTGATTGCGTTGGTGTACATATTCCCAGTGTCATAGAAATCTTTGATATTATTCTTTAATGCTACATAAGGCTTGATTTGCTGTGAGTTATTGTACACAGTACCCCAAGGTCTAATTTCGCCATTGAAAGCTGGTCCCCACGAACCATTCTCGTTACTTGCTCCTACACCTGTAGCTAATTGTGAGTAACCTAAACCATTCCATCCTTGACCAAAACTGTTTTGATAGTGTGGCACTCTTTCCACTTCACTCATTTCAACAGTTGAAGTAAAATCAACATTTATTTTTGATTGATTCTTTCCTTTCTTAGTGGTAATAATGATAACCCCTCTTCCAGCTCTTGAGCCATATAGTGCAGTTGCTGCCGCACCTCTTAAAAAGGTTATTTTATCGATACTGTTTGGATCAATATCATTAATACCGGTACCTGCGTCAAAAGATCTGTTAATTCCTGCCTCTCCTGAATAAGCATTGTTAATTGGAGTGCCATCAACAACATAAAGAGGTTGGTTAGTACTAGTAATAGAACCAAAACCTCTAACAATAACTTTGGCAGAAGCTCCTGGTTGAGAAGGGGCAGAAATATCCACACCAGCAATTTTTCCAGATAATGACTCTAAAGGGTTGCTATTTGTAACATTGGTAAGTTGTTCGGAACCAATAGTTGTAGCAGCATAACCAAGTGCTTTTTTGTCTCTCTTAATACCCATAGCTGTTACCACCACACCTTCCAATTCAACTGCATCGTCTTTCATTTTAACATTTAACGTTGAAGATGAAGCTGCAATTTCCTGGGTTTTCATACCGATGAAATTGAAGATAAGTGTTTGAGATGGAGTTGCTTTGATGGAGAATTTACCATCCATGTCCGTTTGAGTTCCAGACTTTGTTCCTTTAACAAGAACGTTTACTCCTGGGATTGGTAAACCACTGTTATCAGATACAACACCAGTTACCATTCTTTCTTGTGCAAAAGAAATTTGCACCAATAACGCTATAAAAAGCGTTAAGAATCCATTTAACTTTGTTTTCATTATTTAATTTGGTTATAATTAGTTAACCAAAAGTCTTAAATATTTCTTAAAAATCCTAATTATAAGTTAAATATTAATGTTAAAGTTTTAAACAGTTAAAAACTAGCTTTAAAGCTTATGTGAACAATGGAATTGGATAACTTTTTCTCTTGATTATTTGCGCTTCCATTAGCATAAACAAGGTTTAAAAGTCCATTTTTGGTTAATATCCCAAAACCTAAGCCGAGTCCAAGTAAATTTTGGTTGCTGTTTGAAGTTTTATCTTGAAGATTTCCAAAGTCAATAATTGTATGTAAATAAATTGATGGTGATAGAATATAGCGATATTCAGTCAATATAGAACTAAAGAAATTGCCTTGAAGACTATTTTCATTAAAACCGCGAATAGAATTAATGCCTCCAAATCTTTGAAGCTCGTTAATTATATAATTCTCGCTTTGTAAATAGAAGTTTTGCGATTTTATAGCTATAATATTTTTTGAATTTAAATACAAATTGTGCTTAAAATTTAGGTTAACAAAAAACTGATTGTCTTTTTGTAGTTTGGTACTTCTATTTCCAGTTCCGATTTTGAACTGAAAATTGGTCTTTTCAGGAAAGAGAAAATCGTCATTTTTGTAATTTAAAAAATCTAAAGTAGTTGTTATATAAGAATTGTTGAAATCACTTAATGAAGTGCTATTCGTGTTTTGTATATCACTCGATTCGGTTGATTGGTATCCAAGATATAGTCTAGTATTGTAATTAAAAAAATAACCTAAATCAATAGCTGTTCTCGTATTTTGAAAAGTGCTGTCTTGTTTGAAAATGTTTAATTCCGTTTTTAAACCTATTGGGCTTTTGAATAAGTATGGAATTTCAAATCCAAGGTTAAATGTTTTTTGATCTTGCCCATCGCTTTTCCAATATAAAGAAAATCGCTCTCCAGAATTTAAAATGTTATTTAGAACTAAATCTAGATAGCCGCTAAACACAAGTTTTTTATTTTCATTATTAGTAAAACCAATATAGCCATCAAAAGTATTGGCTTTTACTTTTTCTATATACACATATATTTTAGTAGAGTCTTTTGTGAATAAAATTTCGGGATATTTACTTTGTTTGACAAATCTAAATTTATCAATATCATTATACAGCTTGTCTAAGTTTTTTTGATTAAAAACTTTGTTGCGATACAATCGGAGTATGTTTTTTTTGTGACCTTCCGGAAATTTGTCATAACCATTGATAACAATTTCGTTTACTTGCCTTTTGATTTCTTTTACAATTGATAAATCGGCAGTAACAATATTGTTTTTCTTTTGAAGATTGATAAGCTTAACCTTAGCCATAGAAAAGCCATTGCCTTCCAATTTCTTTATGGTCGAATTTAAAAAACCTTCTATTTCTTCATAAGGAAGGGTTAAAGTGTCTTTTTTTATAGTGTAATTATCAGGTATGTTTTCTTGAAATTTCATACCTATATATATGCGTGCATAATTTACCTTTTTTCCAACACTGTATTTGAAGTAAAAAATAGAGTCATTAAGTTTGAAATTTTCAGAAAGTTGGCATTCGTTATATCCTATTTTTGTTAGTTTTTCCAAAAAAGAATTATTTTCGGCAACCACTGATTTAGTATTTTGATGTTCAGAAATGTAGCCAATACTATCTATGGTTTTGGTTTCTTTTTCATTAAGCCCGATGATTTTTAAATGAAAATGCTGTGCAGAAGTGTTTCCGCAGATGATAATTAAGAAAAAAAACACGAAAATATTTTT
>CANJDA010000068.1 GCA_947472705.1 Flavobacteriaceae bacterium | reverse complement strand
GTATAAAACCCCTGCTTGATCTTTTTCATAAACAGGAACAATAATTACCATGTCATATTTCTTAGCATATACTTGCATTCTTTCTGTAGTTGGACCAGGCACTGATTCTGCCGAAGCGTACCAAGCGCTGTCTTGTCCTGGACAGAAATAAGGCGTATTGAAAATTTCCTGAAAACACAGAATCTGAACGCCTTGTTTTCCGGCTTCTTCTATATAAGGGATATGCTTTTGCACCATAGCCTCCATGATTTCCGCAATGGTTCCTTCGCCTTCTGTTTTGGCTAAACTCAACTGGATCAAGCCTGATTTTACTATTCTTGCCATAGGATTATATTTTTCCTTCTACTTTATTTCGTTTCACAAATTGCCCGTAGCCTTTTTGCACTTTGCATTCGTTGTTATCGATTACTACCTTGCCTCTAAGTAAAACGGTTTTTACTTTTCCGGTAAGTTCCCAGCCTTCATAGCCGCTATAGTCGACATTCATGTGATGGGTTTTAGCGGATAGGGTATGTTTTTCATTGGCATCAATTAATACAATATCGGCATCGCTACCAATAGCAATGGTTCCTTTTTTAGGGAACATTCCAAAAATCTTAGCGGCATTGGTTGACGCCACTTCTACATATTTATTCAACGTGATTCTGCCCTTGTTTACGCCTTCGCTGAAAAGTAATTCCATTCGGTTTTCAATTGCTGGATGTCCATTTGGAATTTTAGAGAAATCATCTTTACCCATTAGTTTTTGTTCCCACATAAACGGACAATGATCAGTCGCAACAACATTCACCAATCCTTGATTCAGACCAGCCCAAAGAGTCTCTTGGTCTTTCTTTTCACGCAATGGTGGTGACATTACCCATTTTGCTCCTTCAAAGTTTTGTTCATACAAACTCGCATCCAAAATCAAATATTGAATACAAGTTTCTACAAATACATGTTGGTTTCTTCTGGTTGCGAATCGCACTGCATTTAAGGCTCCTTCACAAGTCAGGTGTACAATATAACCCGGACAACCCGTATAATCGGCCATATCGGCAAAGCGACTACTGGCTTCTGCTTCGGTAACTTCGGGTTGGGATAAATAATGGTATAATGGAGCTAGTTTTCCTTCTGATTTATGTTTGGCAATTAAGAAGTCAATCATATCTCCATTGGTAGCATGCACATTGATTAAGCCACCATGCTTTTTCACTTCCTGCATTAAGCCCACCATTTGTCTATCGTCAATCATCAAAGCCCCTTTGTATGCCATAAACGTTTTGAAAGACGTGATGCCTTCAACTTCTATAAAATGTTGAATTTCTTTTTTGGTTTCTTCATTAAAATCGGTTACCGCCATATGGAAACTGTAATCACCCACGGCATTGTTGTCGCTTCTGCCTTTCCATTCTTGTAGTGCCGATTGTAGACTTTTGCCTTGTGTTTGCAGAATGAAATCAATCACTGTTGTCGTTCCGCCATAAAGAGCTGCGCGCGTTCCTGTTTCATAATTATCACTACTATAAGTTCCCATAAACGGCATATCTAAATGCACGTGAGGATCAATTCCGCCAGGCATTACTAATTTCCCTGAGGCATCGATTACTTCATCAGCTGTTATGTTTAAGTTTTTACCGATGGCCGAAATTGTTTCGCCTTCTATATAAATATCAGCCACATAATCATCGGTAGCGGTAATAATTCTTCCATTTTTAATTAAAATACTCATAATCTTAATGTTTATTTTTTCTTCATTAATAACCAATAAACAAAACCACTTAAGGCAAAGCCTACGAACCACGCATAACTGTATAATCCGATTATCCAATTTGGAAACATATCTACTGGAATTACTTTTATAGTCGTAAAAAATCCGGGAACGTTAGGCACAATTCCTATCAATAAAGCGATGATTGCTTTGAAATTAAATCCTTTTGAAAAAGCATAAATCCCTTTAGTATTGTATAAATCGTCAACAACCAATGTCTGTTTTCGGATAAAATAATAATCGACAATCATGATTCCCCCCACCGGTCCGAGTAGACTTGAATAGCCCACCAACCATGTGAAAATATAACCTGTTGGGTCTGCTATTAACTTCCATGGGAATATTAGAATACCTATAATTCCTGTTATGTAACCTCCTTTTCTGAAATCTATTTTTGATGGAGATAAATTGGCAAAATCATTGGCTGGACTCACAATATTGGCAGCGATATTGGTTGCCAATGTCGAAATGGCCACAGCAATCATGGCAATACTTACTAATAGTTTGCTATCGAATTTTCCAGCTAAAACTACTGGATCCCAAATCATAGTTCCGAATACAATAGCTGTTGCAGAAGTAACTACTACACCAACAAATGCAAAAAGCGTCATGGATGTTGGTAATCCGTAAATTTGTCCTTTGATTTGTGCTTGCTGTGAAGTGGCGTATCTTGTGAAATCAGGAATGTTTAATGATAAAGTTGCCCAAAATCCCACCATTCCTGTCAAGGCTGGAAAGAAGAAATGGAAGAAGTCTACAGAACTAGTAAATTTAGAATGTATTTCTAATATGGGTCCCAATCCATGTGCCGCACTAATGGCCCAAAACAATAAGGCTAAGGCTGCTAACGGTAAAAAGATGGCTTTAAAAACCAATAACTTTCTGATGCTTTCAACTCCTAAATACACCACATACATATTCAATAACCAAAATAGGAAAAAACAAATCGCCGGTCCGGTTTGTAATCCGAAGGAATCCGGAAAAATTTGTGGTAAAGTTTCTATGCTAGGCATCCAAAGGCGAACCATTTGATACATCGCAAATCCGCCGATCCAGGTTTGTATGCCGAACCAACCGCAAGCTACAATTGCTCTAAGCATAGCAGGTATATTAGCGCCGATAGTTCCGAAACTTGCTCTGGCAAAAACTGGAAACGGTATTCCGTATTTGGCTCCCGCATGACCATTTAAAATCATTGGAATTAGTACAATGGTATTTCCTAGAAAAATTGTTAGTATTGCTTGCCACCAATTCATACCTCCTTCAATCAAGGAACTCGACAGCATATAGGTTGGAATACAAAGACTCATGCTTATCCATAATGCAGCATAATTCCAAGTGGTCCAGGTTCTTTTTTCGTTGGATACCGGAGCCAAGTCTTCACTATACAAAGACGAGTTTGTATGATTTAAGTTTTCGGACATGTTGTTGATTTTTATACTAAAGCAGCGTCTGAGATTTTCAAGGCTTCACTTATTATGGCTAAACCTTCATCAATTTGTGCTTCCGTGACACATAATGGTGGAGCAATAAAAATATAGCCCCAACGCACGAAAGTGTATAACCCTAATTCGCGCACTTTCGCTGCAATTTGATTAGTTACTTTTAAATCATCTCCCGCAGCATTATATGGGGCGATTAATTCGCCAGTAGCTTTATTTTTTAAAATATCTAAACAACCTAAAAGGCCAGTATTTCTAAACGTGCCCATACTTGGATGTTGACTTCTCATTTCTTCTATGCGAGATTCTAAATAGGCTCCCATTTTTCGGGTGTTTTCAATCAGTCGGTCACTTTCATAGATGTTGATTACGGCTAAAGCGGCAGCTAAGGCTACTGGATGACCATTGTAGGTCAAACCAATCATCATTGGAGTACTTTCAAATTTAGCGGCGATTTTATCGGAAACCATCAAACAGCCTAAAGGCAAATAAGAAGCGGTTAAACCTTTGGCCATACATACCATATCGGGAATAATATCGTGGTTTTCAAAACCGAACCATTTTCCGGTACGACCAAAGCCACTCATTACTTCATCGGCAACGAATAAGATTCCGTATTTTTCACAAAGTGCTTTAACTCCTTTTAAATAGCCTTTTGGATAATGCAAACAACCCGAAGAACCGCTTTCTCCTTCAAAAATGAAAGCCGCGATATTAGTTTTGCCTTCGAGATGAATTACTCTTTCGACATATTCCAAACTTAAATTCAACTTAGTAGTATCGTCTAAATTTTTCATCCCAAAGAAATAATACGGATCGTCTAGATGCACTGCATTTGGCATTTGTTGGGAATCGTTGGCTAATTTTCTGGGGTCACCACCAACAGTCATTCCGCCAATGGAACCTCCGTGAAAGGCTCTGTATCTTCCGATGATTTTATGTCTTCCCGTGTACAATCTTGCCAATTTAATAGCATTATCGATTGAAGAAGTTCCGCATAAAGTATAAAACGCTTTATTCAAATCGCCTGGACATATTTCAGCTAATTTTCTCGATAACTTAGCTCTGATTTCAGTTGTGCAGCTAGGAGTTACAAAACTTACTTTTTGCATTTGTTCTACAACGGCATCGGTAACGCGTTGGTCTCCGTGACCAATATTTACAGACATTAAACCCGAAGAAAAATCGATGATTCTGTTCCCATCGTAATCGTATAAATAAACGCCTTCGGCTCTATCAATAGCAATGGGATTAACACTAGCTTGGGCTGACCAAGAAAATAAACTAAATTCTTTGCTATCACTTATGATTTGCTCTTTGGTCAAGGTTTGTTCTTTTGTAATCATTTCAGTTGTATTTTATTAACTCATCCAATTTACGCCGGCTTCGGCATTCCATTTCACGGTACTTTTCTTTAATTTGGTCCAAAACTCTATAGAGCTTTTTCCGGTAATGTCTCCTACTCCAAATTTACTTTCATTCCAACCACCAAAACTGAATGGTTCTCTCGGTACTGGAACTCCAACGTTTACTCCAATCATTCCGGCACTGGCTTTGTCAATAATATAACGTGCCATCCCTCCGTTTTGGGTAAACACACTAGCTGCATTTCCATAAGGATTGGCGTTTTCAATCGCTAATGCTTCGTCAACTGTTTTAGTTCTAATAATTGAAATTACTGGTCCGAAGATTTCTTCTTTTGCCACACTCATATCTGGTGTTACAAAGTCGATCACAGTTGGTCCTACATATGTTCCTTTTTCTTTTCCTGCCACTTTGGTATTTCTTCCGTCTACTAATATTTTGGCTCCGTCTTTTTCAGCTTGTGTAATATAGCTTTCAATTCGGTCTTGCGATTCTTTATTGATAACAGCACCTAAGTTTACCCCTGGAACTATTTTTCGTACTTCGTCACAAATTTTGGCCACAATATGATCAATCGCTCCAACACCCACCATTGCTGAAGCAGCCATACAGCGTTGTCCAGCACAACCCGACATAGAAGCTGCAACGTTTTGAGCAGTCATATCTGGAATAGCATCGGGTAATACCATTAAGTGATTTTTGGCTCCACCTAGTGCTAAGCATCTTTTTAAATTTTGTGTTGAACGTTGGTAAACAATTTTAGCAACTTTAGTTGAACCTACAAAGGATACAGCTTCAATATTTGGATGGTCACAAATTGCATTTACGATATCCACATCGCCATGAACTATATTAAAAACTCCGTCTGGTAATCCTGCTTCCTTTAAAAGTTCGGCTAATCTTCCGCAACTCAAAGGCACTTTTTCTGAAGGTTTGATAATCATACAATTCCCCAAAGCAATTGCATTCGGAATTGTCCAATTGGGAACCATAGAAGGAAAGTTGAAAGGAACAATTGAAGCTACAACTCCAAGAGGCACATGCTCAGTTCTACATTCAACTCCTTTGCTTACTTCCAGTAATTCTCCAGTAATAAGTTGCGGTAATGATGTGGCAAACTCCGTAAGTTCAATACATTTTTCTATTTCAGCAACAGATTCACCATAAGTTTTTCCATTTTCCTCACTACATAATTCAGCTAGTTCTTTTAGATTTTTTTCTAATAATGTTTTATAACGGAAAAAAACCTGAACTCTTTCCTTAATTGGCGTTTTGCTCCATGCTGGGAAAGCAGCTTCAGCAGCTTTTACGGCATCGTCTAAATCTTTGGCGCTGGACAAAGGGACTGTAGATAAAAAACTCCCGTCTAAGGGAGAGATAACATTTAAAGTTTGTGTTGTGGAAGATGGAACGAACCGCCCATTGATGTAATTCTGAATAGCTGAATATTTCATTTAAATTAGTATTATTTTACAAATATTTTAATAAAAGTAATAACAAATATAGAATAAACAAATTTTAATAATGAATTATTATCATTTCGGCAATCTTAGCTAAAATTAATAAGCATTTTCAACGATTGAGTTTTGGAAAAGATAAAAGTAAAACCTTTTTAGAAATCAAAACTAGTCATTTCGAGTATACCATATAGGTGAGGTAACAATACGTGTTCCATCCGATTCAGTAATATCGATATAATAATAACGGGTGCTTAAATTAGTTAAAGCCGTGTGGGTAAAGTTAATTGTTCCGGTAGTTGAACTAGTTAATATTGCTGCTGCAGTTCCACTTCCAGGAACTCCTGAATAAATTTTTAAAGATGTAACAGGATTAGATGTAGTTGTTGTTACTGTAATTGTTGGAACCCCAGAAGAAGTTAATATACTTCCTATAGTATTATTATTCACTTTAAAAGTAACTTGAGCCGAACAATCTTCGCTAGCATAAAAACGCATTAAACGCATGGCTTCAAGTATATTATTTTCTGATAAAGATGGTGCTAAAACAACAGTTCGAATATTTGAAGTATGACCATGAGTAATATTATGATTATCATGATCCATTGTTGGACCTAGATGGAACCCTCTGGCTAACATATTACGATAATAAGACAAATACGCCATAGATGTTGGCGGGTCAGTATATGTAGTGTTTGTTGAAAATGCAGGACCACTTTCAACTGCTGTGCCCACAATTGCATCGTCTGCCGCTGCATCATAAGTAGTCATAATTCCACTGTAATCAGTATTGTTTGGATGTGCTAATGTGGCAAAGGCATTATTGCCATAATTGTTAATGGTGCTAAAGAGCCCCGAAGTTCCTGTGTAATCTGATTTTGCAACAAATGTTTGATACTCACCAGCATCCCAACCTAATAAATCGGGAATGCCATATACAATTACATGTCCACCACCCGAAATTACTCCCCATTCCATTCCGTATAAGGCTAAAAATGTTGGTGTTGAAGCTGATGCAGCTTGTGCTCTTCCTAGAATCCAGTTATTTAATGACATTCCGGCTGCGACATGATTGTGTTCGCTAATACCTAAAAAATCCATACAATTCGCAGCATCGGCATAGGCAAAATCTCCTGTTGGTAAACCTGTACCATCGCTGTATTCGGTATGAGAGTGGAAATTACCATAATAAAAGTTTAAGCTAGTAGACGCTGTCGAAATACTTCCAGTTAATGGAGGATTAGTTCCATATAAAAGGCCACAAGTGCAGGTTTTAAATTCAAAAATAAAAACATAGTAAGCGGTATTTGGGCTTAATCCGTCAGCTGTAAAAGAAGTAACAATCCCTCTGGTCATGACGGTTGAATTTCCTATCACATCTCCTTTTTGATAAGGCACTCCATTAGAGGGTAAAGTAGATAATGTAGCCGATGTACTAATTACAGATAGATATCCGTTTACATTATTTGTTCCAGTAAATGAACCAGAAATGGATGTTGTAGTGGGTGTATTAAAAACTAAAGCTGTTGGCTGAATGTTTGAAACTTTACTATTAGAAAGAATAGAAACATTTGAAACAGGAAAAGCTTTTACTGAAGTTAGAACAAGGTAAAATAATCCTATTAATAGTATTTTAAGGTAATTCAATTTCATGTTTTCGACGAATTCGGAACTTGCGAATATAGATACATTTAAACAGTTTACCTCTTATTACTAAAAATTATTGCTCAAATAAATAGGATTATGATTTTTTTTGAGGAATATTGTACAAAAATAACCCATGAAAAAAATTATTTTAATAGTACTAATTTTATCAAAAACAGTTATCGTTTTTGGACAAGACAATGCTAAAGAAAAAATCAGTAATACTTTAGACGCTTGGCACAAAGCTGCAGCTGAAGCAAATTTCATTAGCTATTTTGACGCCATGACTGAAGATGCTATTTTCATAGGTACCGATGCCACCGAGAATTGGAATAAAACGGCTTTTAAAGCTTTTGCCAAACCCTATTTTGACAAAGGAAAAGCATGGAATTTCACTGCGTTGGAGAGACACATCTATTTTAGTAATGACAAAAAAACAGCTTGGTTTGATGAATTGTTAAATACTCAAATGAAAATCTGTAGAGGCTCTGGAGTTTTGGTTTTACTTAAAGGACAATGGAAAATCAAACATTATGTTCTTTCCATGACTATACCAAATGACAATACTGATGCGGTTATTAAAATTAAAGCACCTATTGAGGATAGTTTGATTACTACTTTAAAGGAAAATAAATAAAGTTAAAAGAAAAAAGTCTCCACCATTAATTGGGAGACTTTAATCAACTAATCTACAATACTAAACTTACTAACTTAATGGGCTAAATAATAGATATTATTATTCATCTTCAGCGACCTGAACTTTAACCATTTTAAATTTCTCTTCTTTTGACGATACACGTTGCACTAAGAATTTCTTAGTAACTGTTATACCTTTATTGGATATGATTTGAACAACAACAACTTCATTTGCAATTCCTATGTTCATTGCCTCATGATTACTATTGATATCTTTTTTATCTACTAATAGTTTACCATTCAAATCAAATACTCTCACTGATGCCATTGTTTCTGTTCCTGTATTTATAATAAGATTATTAGTTAAATCTTTATATAAAATTACGTGACTTGCATTAAATTCAGTTGGAGTTATACCTAATGTTGAAGATTGATAAACCAATTCAAATCGAGCATCAAAGTTACCCGCCTCACTGATAAAATTATAAGCACCAGAATTTAAATCATGTACTGTTCCTGTCAAATTATCGCGAAGATATATTCCTTGTGAACCTAAAAACAACCCATCAACATGATCCAATGAAATAGTATAATTTCCTCCATTGGTAGCTTTAAAGCTTAACGGTACTAAATCTGTATCAGCAAAAGGCAAAGCTCTTGATTGAATTGCAAACGGAGTAGTTCCAATCAAAGATGTTAAAGAAATATCACCCGTATTTATGTATTTTCCATCATATAAAGGATCGTAATTTTGTGTAGCATTTGTTACATAACCTACCATGGTTTGTGAAAACAAGCCATCAGCATTGGTTGCATTCAACCATATTCTATTTCGCTCTACTGTAGTAGCTGATTTGAAAAATTGATCAGCTTGATTATTGGTTCTCATACTATTGTCAAAAACCACTGTACTTCCTGCACCCGTTCCTTCTACAAAGAATCCTTGTCCTGTTTGAAGTACATCATTTGGATCAAAAGCTTGTAAATCACCATTACCTACAAAACCTCCTAGATTCCAAGAACAATAATTAGGTGTTGTTGCAGCATTTGTTTTTCTCCAAAAATAAAGTGTTCCTGTTATGCTATTATTATTTGTGGCATTAACAACAAATGCTGTTAAATCAATTGGTGATGGGTAAGGATTTCCAACTAAATTAAATCGATTACCTGCTCCTCCGTCAACAAGTGGATAGCTATAATTACCATTATTTGGAACCCCTGCAAACTGACCTGTCCATGTAGTTGCTGTAGTAGAGTGATTATTTGGCATTCTTATTAAGTATCCTTTAGCCGTCTCAAAGTTTGTCGATGAAGGGGAAGACACAACATCATATAAATTTGTATTCGTATTATAGGAATAAAAGCGATTCGTTAAAGTATGAGGTGAATAAGCTAATAAATTTTGGTTTGCTACAGGAGAACTCCAAATGGTATAATCCTGTCTCATTAATGCCGAACTATTTCTTTTTATAATAACATTGCCTGAATTCAAATTAGTGGCTCCGCTTTGAATCAAATTAGCATTACTTTCAAACGTAACAAGACAACCTGCGTCGACTGTTAAGGCTCCGCTAAGAGTTACTGAGTCCTCTGCAGTAAAAATAACTGTAGCGTTATTATTTACTGTTAAAGAACAAGCTGATAAACTAGTTCCGTTTGATGTATATTCCCCTGCAATAACAGCTGATTTTAAAGAATCAGGGTCTCCATTATCCCATCCTGATCCATCCCAAGTTGTTGTTATTCCGATAGCAACTTCAAATTCAGAAGAATAAGCTATCGGATTACTACCATATTGTACTACTGCTCTAAATCGAGTAGTTTCAGTAAGCGCTTGAGAACTATAACTGGTTGAAGTAGTAGCAATGGTAATCCAGTTGGTAAAAGGACTTATCGCATATTCCCATCGTAACACTGATCCGGTTTGTTCGGATAATGTTAAAGTTGCTCCTGTGCCAGCACAAACTGTACTGTCACCCGAAATAGTTCCACCACCTGAAACGGGATTAACCGTAAGGGTTCCGTTAGCATAGGTAATATTATAATTCGCTTCGTTAAATGTTCCTCCAACAGCATCTGATGTAACTATTGGATAAGTTCCTACTTCAGCCTCAGCTCCAGCTCCATCACTAGTAAGGGTAACGCCCCCTATGGTTTCATTATTCACTATACCATCAATTGTAAAGGCAGTTGTGCCTAAAGTATAATCTTCACCAAAGTTCTTTTCAACATCTGATGCCACTATGGTAATTGCTTTTTGTAAAATACTAAAATTAGTCTCTGTAGAACTATTACTTTCATAATTCTCATCAGCATCCAGTGTAGCAATTACTGCATAAGAACCAGCATCTGTAGGAAGTGTAGCACTAGGGCCATAGGCAGTCCCCCCTGTTCCTGAATAACTGAATGTATACGAAGTACCTGTTCCGGTATTGGTAGCTTCTGTTGGACCTTGCGGGTTTCCTGAATACGTATAGCTGTCTACGGTTACGGTAACTGTTGGAGTAGCGGTAGTAATGGTAAAGGCAGTAGCTGTTGAACTTGCTTCACCATAATTTTCATCAGCATCCACTGTAGCAATTACTGCATAAGTACCGGCATTGGTTGGTAGAGTTGCACTAGGCCCATAGGTAGTTCCCCCTGTTCCTGAATAACTAAATGTGTACGAAGTACCTGTTCCGGTATTGGTAGCTTCTGATGGACCTTGCG
>CANJDA010000067.1 GCA_947472705.1 Flavobacteriaceae bacterium | reverse complement strand
TATTACTTAATCGTGGCACTTCGACAGGCTCAGTGTGACAATGCTTATACCATTGCATTTATTTATGTGGTTACAATTAGATTGAGAATGTCAGTCTGAGCTTGTCGAGGAAGGTTTTCCATATTCAGTGTAATTCTTGGAATAGAAAACTAGTTTGTCCCAATCATTTTGAATCAAAGCTTCTTTTTTTATTCTTGTCCAACCTTTTATTTTCTTTTCAGTAGCAATGGCATCCAAGACATTGTTAAAAGTTTCAAACCACATCAACTGTAAGGGTCTTTTGTCAAAAGTATAACAGTCTTTGTTTTTACCAATGCTGTGTTCTGCTAACCGTCTTTCTAAATTGTTTGTAAATCCTGTATAATAGGAACTATCACTACACTTGAGTATATAAACAAAATAGGTTCTCATACTAAACTATTTCCCAATTAAATTAAAATTTGTTTGGCACTTCGACAGGCTAAGTGTGACAATGCTTATACCATTGCATTTATTTATGTGGTTACAATTAGATAAAGAATGTCAGTCTGAGCTTGTCGAAGACTCTAAGGTTTTTATTTTTTGATACACCAAATCACTCTCCCATCCTTTTCGCAATAAATAATCACAACATTTTTTACGTTTCTTAATTGGGTTTTTCTCCAATATACCTTCCCAACATCGAAGAGCTAACTTCTCAAAAGTTTCAAAATACTCCTCTTCTGTAATTTCTGTTAGTGCCAACTTGATATTGGGTTGTGAGATGGCTCTGGCTTTTAGTTCGTTAATAATTCGGGTTTTGCCCCAAGATTTTATTCGGTGTTTTCCTCTAGTAAAACTGCGTGCAAAGCGTTCTTCGTTAAGAAAATTGTTTTGAATTAGGTGTACTATTAAGATATCCCCTTCGGGTTTTTTAATGCCTAACTGTTTTATTTTCAGCACTACATCCATATGGCAACGCTCTTGATAGGCACAATAATGTTCTAGTTTTTTTTGAGCTTCGAGCAAGGTAATAGTATCAGGCATAAGAAGTTTAGAATTGGTAATCAAGACAAAGATAACTGATTACATATAATTTTTTTGAGTTTTTTATCTAGTTTAATCTTACAAAAAAGTAACTGTGTCTAATCAAATTAAAAATAAAATTGTAATAAAAAACCACTGAAATGAATTATTTACTCAAATGTTTAAAATGCTGACCCATATATTAATAACTTCTTAACCTAAAGCACTTGTAATTTAGTAATTTAGCTGTAATTTTGTTACCCCAATTCTACCGATTATCTCTTGACCTTTTTTTGTGCGCCAAAAACAGGTGTAAAACTATGGTTATAAACAAGATATTATCTTTGATATGAAATATAAATATTTACTTTTAGTTTTCGGTTTATTGTTTTTCCATTCAACAAGTTCTTACGGGCAGCTTTTTGGTTGGGATACTTTTGGATTGTTGGGAAGTGAAGCTAGTATTAGCCCCACATTTGCTAATGGTAATTTGACCACTACAGCAATAGTTAGAAATGGCGGTTTAACCGCTTCTGCATTAGGAAATGCATTTAGCTCAGCTACTTTTACTGCTACTGGTACTAAAGTAGATGCTGAAACCAATAATCGTGGTTTATCGTTTACTGTTCAAGTTAATGCTGGGTTTACCATGTCGCTTACCACTTTAGATGCTAAATTCAGACGTTCTACTTCTGGGCCAAATACTTTTGGGTGGTATTACAGTACGGATGGCGTAACTTTTACTCAAATTGGTGCTGACATTTCATATACGGGTACAGCAACCAATGGTGCTTTACAAACTCAGATTGATTTGTCAGTTATTGCAGCATTACAAGCCGTTCCCAACGGAACTACTGTAACCTTTAGGTTATTAGGCTGGGGAGCTACTGCAACTACTGGAACTTTCGCTTTAGGAAGATATTCATCTGGAGGTTCCTATAGTCTTGCTATAGGCGGTTCTATCAACTCAACTTGTACACCACCGGCAAATCCAGCAGCCGCTATCTCGGGAACAACTCCTGGTTGTGGTAGTACGGTGCTTACTTATGCTGGAACCGCTACGGCGCCAGTGGTAAATTATTGGCAAACTAGTGCAACTGGTACCTCAACAACCAACGATGCTTCGATTGGTTTAACGGTTTCTACCAGCGGAACTTATTATGTAAGAGCCAAAAACACTTCTACCAACTGTTGGTCTTCAGGGGCTTCAGCCGGATACGCTGTAGTGATTAACAACAACCCTACAGTTACCAATCCTTCCAATACCTCTATAATTGCTACCAATAATGCCACTTTTAGTGTTACCGCTACGAATGCTAGTGCTTATACTTGGCAAGAAAGTACTGATGGTGGGGGAACTTATAATAATATTACCAATGGGGGTGTTTATAGTGGCGCTACTACCGCTACATTAACCTTAACCGCTGTGCCTATAGGCATGAACGGTTATATGTATCAATGTTTTATAACACCAATAGCACCTTGTGCTTCATTTGCCTTTTCTACAGCAGCTACTTTAACGGTTAACCCGAATGTAAGTGCAGCTTCTGATATCGTAGCCGTTGCTAGTAGTGAACCCGCTACTATTTCAAGTACAGTGAATAATGTAACGATTGCTACCTCAACTGATGGCGTTCAAGTATGGCAATTCACCATTCGTGATGGTGGAGCTGGTTTAAATGATACAGATACCGTTGGAACTACTTTAACGGCATTCAATTTGGCACAAGCTGCAGGAAACTCGGTATCGACATGGTCAGATGCTATTTTTTCAGTAGGTTTATTTTACGGTAGTACTTTTATAGCCAACGGAACAGTAACCACCAATCAGATACAATTTTCAGGATTAAGTGTGCTTGTTGCCGATGGTACTCAAAAAACATTAAGCTTACGTTTGTCACTTAAATGTCCTTTGGCCTCAGGAGCAGTAGATGGAAATGATTTTGGATTCTCATTGAGTAATACCAATACCACTTTTTTAATTACTGGTTCAGGAAAATCGGCTTTTGCTGCCGCTACTTCGGCTAATTCCTTTAATGTGATTGATGTTACGGCTACCAAATTAATTTTCACAACACAACCTGTGAATACTGGACAAAACAATACCATGGCCTCTGTAGTAGTTAAAGCTACCGATGCCTGCGGAAACGTAGATACCGGCTTTACGGGTACCGTTTCGTTAAGCAGCACAGGAACCATGAACGCCGTGACTCCAACAGCTGCGGTTGCGGGTGTAGTTACTTTTAGTACAATAGTGCACACCGTAGTGGGAACCGGTTATACATTAACAGCTGCTGCTACTGGTTTGACTAACGCTACTAGTACAACATTTAATATTACTGCAGTAACCATCTTCAGTGAAGGCGATTTTGCAGTGGTTGGGGTTAACTCTAACATTAACTCGGGAGCTTGTGTTTACACTGGTTCCAATACCTATTCTGCCGGTGATGATGAAATCAGTTTCATTACTTTTAAAGATATTCAAAACGGAGATGTTTTCTACATTACTGATAACGGATACGAAAGAACTACAGCAGGTTTGTGGGGAGATACCGAAGGTGTTTATCAAATAACTCGAAGTGGGGGTACAATTCTAGCCGGGACAGTAATCACGTTTAGATTTATGAATCTTACTCCGTTTATGGAGTTTGTATCACCAGATACCTCATGGACATTTACTAAAGCAACTGGATTTACAGGGAATTTAGTTATGAATACTGGAGGAGATCAAATCTTCTTTATGCAAGGAGGAACCTGGACAAATCCAGGGGGAGCTCATGACGCCACTTATACTCCTGGCACCTTACTCTACGGATTCAATACTGGTACCTCTTGGACTTCTTTAGGAAGTTCAACACAACAATCGGCATTGCCTTTAGCGTTACGTTGCTTTAATTTAATGCCAGGAAGTGCTACCGATTACCTAGAATATACTGGCCCTACAACAGCAGCATCCAAATACGATTGGATTATTAGGTTAAACGACCCAACCAATTGGACTAATAGAGCTAGCTGTGCAGGTTATACCCGTATGCATGTTGGGATGACTTATACAATTAATGCTGATACTTATGTAAACGGAGTATGGACTGGTACAAAATCTACCGATTGGTTTGATTGCGGAAACTGGCAAACCTTGAAAGTGCCTGTAGCGACTACTGATGTAAATGTAAATGCTACTTATGCCACTAAAGATGCTATTATTGATGTAGTCGCAAACACCGCCAATGCAACTTTATACAGCAATCAAGCTAAATGTAAAGATTTGTCAGTTTCTAGCAGAAAAGTACAATTGGAAGCTAGTACTAGTAACACCTTAGATGTAAATGGCAATTTATCCATCACCGCTGCTGGAGCTATTGACATGGATGATAGTAATTCAGCCACTGCTGACGGTCAAATCAATTTATATGGAAACTGGACAAACAGCGTTGGAAATACTGCTTTTTCGGAAGGAAACGGAACGGTGAAATTTACAGGTTCTGGAACGCAAGTCATCAATAATGTTACTCCAGAAGGAACTGAGACATTTTATAATGTTATTTTAAATAACAATTTTGATACGTCGCTATCTAATGATTTAATTGCCTCTAATAATTTAACTGTAAATGCTTCAAAAACACTTACGGTAGATAAAGATGGCTATGTGCGTGTTAACAATAAACTTTCTGATAACGGAGCTATATTATTAGATAGTGATCCTGCTGGAACCGCTGCTGGTCAATTGATACAGGTAAATGATACCGATTCCAATGATGGTGATTATAGTGGTACGAATTTTAGAGTTAAAAGAACGGCCTTAGCAAAAGAAACAGATTATGTTTATTGGGGATCCCCTCTAACTACTTATGATGTTTCAGGTTTACCAAATGGGTATCGCTTTTTATGGAATACAACGTATAATAACGCTAATGGAACGCAAGGCGTTTGGAATTCTGCATCTGGAAATATGACTCCTGGTAAAGGGTATATTGCTCTTGCCAATAATAATTCTACTTCAGCCATACCTTTAACTACTACCTTTAGTGGTAGCAAACCAAATAATGGTTCATTTAATTTTAGTGTTTATAGAGGAAATTACACGGGTGCTGATTATGATGCTGATCCGGTTGATTTACTTAATGTAGATACTACAAAGTATGATGACAATTGGAATTTATTAAGCAATCCATACCCTTCTGCTATTGATGCTGAAAATTTCTTAGTCTTGAATCAAACCGTAATTGATGGTTCTGTTTGGATATGGAAACACGGTTTGCTTCCTAATTTCACTACTAGTCCGTTTTATGGTACTTTTACTTATAATTATTCCTCCACCGATTATATCAAATATAATGGATTAGGTTCAACCGATCCGGATACGTTTGCTGGAAAAATTGGATCTTGTCAAGGCTTTATGGTAAGCATGAAAGATGTTGGAAGCTTATTTGCTACTGGTGCTACTACCAATTTAGATGTTTACAACAGTACTATTTCATTCAATAATAGTTTGCGAAGTGACTCTAGTATCAATCCTTATATGCCTCAGAATAATACTGATTTTTACAAGTCCTCTATCCCAAGTTTTGGCAACCCAATAGTTGAAGAAAAACACCGCATTTGGATCGATATTATTAACGATACTTCTCATCAAGCCGATACTATGTTGTTAGGCTATTCTAGTAGTTCTACTATGGCTAGAGATAATTTATACGATTGTTTCTTTGTGCCACGTAGCGATGTGAGTTTGTACTCAATGATTGGAGATGAATCCTTTATCATACAAGGACGCCCTCTTCCATTTGATGATAATGATATGGTGCCGCTAGGTATTAATATTATGGAAGCAGGAAGTCATACTATTGCAATACACAAAGTTGACGGCTTATTTTTAGATGGTACCAATATTTATTTAGAAGATAAAGCATTGAACATCATTCATGATTTAAAACAAGCTCCTTATGTATTTACTTCAGCTAAAGGAAAATTCAACAATCGTTTTGTGTTGCGTTATAAAAACGAAACCTTAGCAAATCCTGATTTCGATGCGTTGCAAAATAGTGTTATTGTATCTGGGAACCATGGTTCAATGGCCATTAAGTCTTCTCTAGAAACCATGCAAGAAGTAACCGTATTTGATGTTTTAGGAAGACAACTTCTTCACGCCAACACTATCGGAAATAATGATTTCGAAGCAGCTAATGTAACCTCAAGTGAACAAACGTTAATTGTTAAAATTAAATTGACTGACGGTACTATAGTTACCAAGAAAATTATCCTATAAGCATAGTTTACGCTAACAAAAAAGTCCCAACATGAGTTGGGACTTTTTTGTTTTAAAGCACTATAAATCGTTTATTTCCCTTTAGTAGAAGCTTCTAAATTTCTTTCTATAGTATGACCTGGTCGAGTCCATTTTGGTTTCTCTCCTAAGGATTGGTATTCTGAATCGGCAGCTTCCACTGTTTTAGGTTGCATGATTTTAATGAAAGGTTTTTGAGCTACCAATCCAAGCGTTTCAAACATTTTCATGTCTTCATTCACATCCGGATTTGGAGTAGTCAATAACTTATCTCCTGCAAATATAGAATTGGCTCCAGCCAAGAAACACATGGCTTGTCCTTCGCGTGACATTTCGGTTCTACCCGCTGATAAACGCACTTGTGTTTCGGGCATCACTATACGAGTAGTGGCTACCATTCGAATCATTTCCCAAATCTCAACAGGCTTTTCATTTTCCATTGGAGTTCCTTCTACAGCTACTAAAGCATTTATCGGCACCGACTCTGGTTGCGGATTCAACGTTGATAAAGCTACCAACATCCCCGCTCTGTCTTCAATGCTTTCTCCCATTCCGATAATACCTCCGCTACAAACCGTAACATTGGTTTTACGAACGTTTTCTATGGTATTCAAACGGTCTTCAAAACCGCGAGTGGAAATTACTTCTTTATAATAATCTTCAGAGGTATCTAAGTTGTGGTTATAAGCATACAACCCTGCTTCTGCTAATCTTTTGGCTTGGTTTTCGGTTAACATTCCCAAGGTACAGCATACTTCCAAATCCAATTTGTTAATGGTTCTTACCATTTCCAATACTTGGTCAAATTCTTCACCGTCTTTTACATTACGCCAAGCAGCCCCCATACATACACGTGAAGAACCGTTAGATTTGGCACGAAGCGCTTGTGCTTTTACCTGCCCTACCGTCATTAAATCATTCCCTTCAATATCGGTATGATAACGAGCAGCCTGTGGGCAATACCCACAATCTTCTGGGCATCCTCCTGTTTTAATAGATAATAAAGTGGAAACTTGAACTACGTTAGGATCATGATGCTCTCTGTGAATGGTAGCTGCTTCATAAAGCAAATCCATTAAGGGTTTATTGTAGATAGCAATGATTTCTTCTTTTGTCCAATTGTGTCTAGTAGTGCTCATAAATACCTTTTTGAAGCACCAAAAGTAGTTAATTTGTTATTAAGTCACAATTTTGTGAATGATTAAAACAGCGGTTAGGCATCATCGGTAGATGTTTTCTTTCTCCAAAGTTGCATGGCGACAAAAACAACTATAACGGCAGAGGCTATTCCTTCGAATAATACTCCAAAGCAATATTCATTGGCGGTTGGGTTACCTCCAAACAAAAACTCCCCCGAAAGATTGCTAATGTACTGGTTCCCTCCTCTTGCGTAAATGTAGGTTAACAATCCTAAAACACTAAGAAGAACACCAATAATGGCCGTAGCTCCAGCTGAAAGCAAATTGGTTATGTACCCCGTTTTGCCTTCTTTCATATTGTATTGCAGTGTTTTACTCACGCCATAATAGACAAAAGCAGCATTTAAAATTCTCAAATAAAGTATTTTGGAAAGACCAAAAAGCTCCATGATTAAAAAGTAAAGTGCTATTCCAAAAAAGATAAGGATTCCGTTGATAAGTTCTCTTGGCAGTTTCATCTTGATAGATTTTTAAGTGAATAATCAAAAAGCGGTCTACCAAATGTAATGAAATTACTTTAAAAAAGGAATCATTTTACTAACTAATTCAATTATATCCTATTGAAAATTAATTATTTACAACTGTTTTATGAAGGCTAGTGCGGTTTCTTTGTCGATAGCCAATTGATTCTTTAGCACATCAATTGATTCGAATTTTTGCTCTGAGCGCATTCGTTTCAAGAAGGAAACGCTGATTTTTTGGTTGTAGAGGTCTTGGGTAAAATCAAAAAAATGTACTTCAATGGTTTGGGTAGTGCCATCTACGGTGGGGCGAGTCCCAATGTTCATCATGCCATATACCGTGGTGGTGTTGAGTATGCTTTTTACCACATACACTCCGTTTTGCGGAATCAGCTTGTAGTCTTCCTTTATTTGAATGTTAGCTGTTGGGTAGCCAATGGTTCGGCCTAGTTGTTTGCCTTTGGTCACAATTCCTGTTAGTGCATAAGGGTACCCCAAATAATCGTTCGCCAACTCGATAGCGCCTTCATCCAAAGCGGTTCTAATTTTAGTTGAGCTGATGGCTACTTCATTGATGGCTTCAGCCGATATTTCCTCCACTTCAAAGCCAAAGGTTACACCAAAAGCAATTAAATCATCAATGTTGGCCGTTCTATTTCTTCCGAAGCGATGGTCGTGACCGATGATTATTTTTTTAAGCGCAAAGGTGTCTACCAATACTTTTTCAACAAACGCTTCAGCGGTAAGACGGGAGAATTCTTTATCAAACGGATGCACTACTAGGTTGTCTATGCCTAATTGTTCAAGCAGCATTATTTTTTCATCCAGGGTGTTCAACTGCTTCATTTGAGTGCCTTCTTGCAGCACCGTTCTTGGATGTGGAAAAAAGGTTAGCACCAAACTCTCGCAGTCCAATTGCTTGGCATTGGCGATGATTTGGTCTAGAATTTTTTTATGCCCCAAATGCACACCATCAAAAGTACCAATGGTAACGATGGTAGGTTTAGTAGCGTGAAAGTCTTGTATGGAGTGAACTATTTTCAAGAAAAAGGATAAAACTGAACCGCGAAAGTACACAAATTAACTTTAAAATGAAAAAGCCTTTACTGTCGCACGGAAGATTTATGGGTAGTTCTTGAAGTGACTGCCGAAGGAATCTATGCAACCCAATTATTTTAAAGTTGTAATAAAAGTAAGGGTAGGCTTCAATAATTATTACAAAATTGTAATAAAAAAATAAATCACTATATAAAATTATTACAAAAGTGTAATAAAGTTATAGCACTGGCACTAAAATTGTTACAGTAAAATTATGAAAGAAAAAAAACAACGTATTAGGGATTTATTAGGCCTTACCCAGCAACAACTGGCTATATTGTTGAGGGTTAGCCACAGTCAATTGGCGTTGAGTGAGTTAGGGTCGCGCAAGTTGTCTAGTTCTGCTACTGAAACCTTGGCGGAGTTGCTTGAGTTGGTAAAAACGGTGGATACTTCAGAATTTATGAAGTTGCGTGCTGCCGAAGATGCCGTTCAACATAAAAATTTTTTTGAAAAATTACTGAAGGAAAACCATTTCCAACAAGAACGCATTTCCCGTTTAATAGTGCCTTTAGAGCAAAAATACCGTTCCAACCTCACTGCCTTGTATTTAATGCATAAGCTAAGTATTGATTGGAAAGTTAAAGCGCCGAATCTAATAGATTATCTGGTTGCTATGAAAAGCATTATAAGCAGAAGCTTAAACAAAAAAGGGTATTACAAAATAGCGCAACACAAAATTAAGTTGCAGTTACTGCAAGAAGAAGAAAAAATAATACTAACCAAAATAGCGAGTCTTTCGGTAGAATAAGTCTGTGCCCCCACTCACGCATGAAATGCAATTTGGCCTAGTCAATCCTTTCTTGTGGCATTATAAAAAGCTAAACCACTATACCTATTGCCAATTGCATAGAATATTTTTGAAATTTTATTTAAAATTGTTTGTGAAAAATAAAAATCGCATTATATTTGCAACCGCTTAAAAGCTATACATCTTCCTCCTTAGCTCAGTTGGTTAGAGCATCTGACTGTTAATCAGAGGGTCCTTGGTTCGAGCCCAAGAGGGGGAGCTACTAAAGAAAAGACTTCACAGAAATGTGAGGTCTTTTTTGGTTTATTTTTTGCACATATTTTGTACAACTTGGCATACCAAGACCATAAATTAATCTTTATGGCAAACATTAAAACGCTCTTAGACCTTCGTAGAGCAAAATCTGATGGAACATTCAACATCATCTTTAGGATTACTGATTACAATAAAGTCTACACCATTAATTCAGGTGTGTCTCTTCCAAAACATTATTGGGATGAAAGAAAAGGGCAAGTGGGAAAGACACACCCAAATGCAAAACCACTTAACATCAAGCTATCCAAGCACTTCTTCAAAATTGAACAAGCTGTTCTCTCATTAGATGATGAGTTTTCTATTGAACGACTTAAAGCAATACTCTCTGGGAAACCATTAGTTGATGCTCCTGAAACATTCCAAGTGTTTGCAGATAAAATCATTCAGCAAATGATGGAGGCCAATAGAATGGGTAACGCAATAGTCTACCAAACAGCAGTAAACAGGCTAATAACTTATTGTGGAAAAGATGTTTCCTTTATAGAAGTCAATTACAAACTCTTAGACCAGTTTAGTCATCATCTAATCAAATCTGGACTTAAAGTAAATAGTGTGTCAAACTATTTTAGGTCTATACGAGCAATCTACAACAAAGCTATTAAGATGAAGGTGGTTGATAGGTCGTTATATCCATTCCATGACATCAGTATCAAGAGTGAAAAGACAGCAAAAAGGGCTATTTTAAAGGAGGATATCGCTAAGCTTTTAGGAATTTCTTTTGAAGAACATACGCCAGAATGGAGGTCATTAAATTACTTCATGTTGAGCTTCTACCTGCGTGGAATCTCTTTCACTGACTTGGCCTATTTAAAGCAATCAAACATCATTGATGGAAGGATAGTCTACAGAAGAAGAAAAACACACAAAGACTACAGTGTAAAGCTGTTTCCTGTAGCAGAAACTATATTAAATCAGATGCGTGTT
>CANJDA010000066.1 GCA_947472705.1 Flavobacteriaceae bacterium | reverse complement strand
CACTTATTAAAAATCATTTGTGTTTCTCTGATTTTAACAACTTTAAGTTGCAAAAAAACAGAAGAAACTCCAGCAGAGAATAAACCTGCTTTTGATATGGCTTCCGCTAAAACAACCATAGAAAATGGGTATCGAGAATTTGAAAAAGCCTTTAACTCAAAAGATTCGGTTGCATTAGCAAATTGCTATGCTTCTGATGCTAAGTTTATGCCACAAAGTAGTAAAGCTGTTGAAGGCAGACCTGCTATACAAAAAGAGTTTTATCAATGGTTTAAAGGAGAAACTCCTCAAATTTCTATCAAACTTGTTGAAGCATGGGGTAATGAAAACAATCTAACTGTAGAAAATACCTGGACCATGACCGGCAATGACGGAAAAGTTATGGATGAAGGAAAATCGTTGGAAATTTATAAAATGGAAGACGGTAAATGGAAAATACTCCGAGACTGTTTCAATTCAGATTTACCTCCTGTAAAATAATTATTCAATTAATAAATCGTATAGAATCCTAGTCCATTTGACTGGGGTTTTTTTAGTTAAAAACCTCCTCGCTTTCACCATCAAAACTGGCAAACACCATACTTGGATGCGAATCTTGATGAAATACATTCCCTTTGTTGTCAATAGCAATCGCTCCCGCAAAACCATCAAAAGGCTTGAGTTCGTTAAAAGTTTTCTCAAAAGCATGTGTCAAAGTGAATCCATCGGTCACTCGGGTAACTATCTTGGCGGCAACTGCTCCACTTACTATATCTTCTCCAACGCCTGTTAAACTTACGCCACAAAACTCGTTAGCATAATTTCCTGCAACAGTAGCCGAGTCAGATATTCTTCCCGGAATTTCAAAGCCTTTACCTCCTGTTGATGTGGCTACCGCAATTTTACCATTTGTATCCAAAGCCACACAACCTACTGTTCCAGTTCCGGTTGCTTCTAATTTGGCTTCATATTCAGCTTTTCGTTGCGGAATTTCTGTAGAAAATTTTTCAAATCCGTTTTGGCGAGCAAAATTAGTTGCTCCACTTCCACCTAAAACTTTATCATCATAGTTCAATAAAACCTGAGCCACTTGAACTGGATTTTTCACCTCTTCGATATTAATCACTCCACTCATTTTCATAGTTGAGCCATCCATTAATGAAGCACTCATTCTGATTTTCCCATCGCTTTGAATTTGAGAACCAATGCCAGCATTGAACAACTCATCATCTTCTAACAAAGAAACAGCATAAACTACCGTTTCTAGAGCCGAATGATTATTCAAATAAGCATAAGCATCTTTAACAATACGAAGTAAGGCTTGTTGCTTTGCTACTTTTGTCTCGTGATTGGTTGATGATTCAGAAAAAAATCCACCGTGAATGATTATTTTCATTGGAGTTAAACGTATTGTGACGACTTTATGGTCATCTTAAAAGTAGTCAAATCAAAAGTATCATAAATACTTAACACATGAGTCACCAAGTGGTTGATTGAAATGGGTTGCCCTAATTCAACTTGTGTTAGGTTGGTGTCTTTAATTTCCCTACCATCAACAAGGATAACTAACCCAGAACCTATAGCCTCCATCTTGGTATTGTGAGTAATCAATAATCCGGTATCTTCTCCTAATCCAATTCCTAAAACTTTTGGATTACCAACAACTGATTGAAACAAGCGACCAATTCTTCCTCGTTGCACAAAATGGGTATCGATAATTACGCCGTCAATCAATCCTAAACCTGAAGTTATTTTTACTTCACCTTTCAACAAAGCTTCACTACTACTTCCTTGGTAAATCATATTATTAGAAGCTGCTGCTGCACCCGCTGAAGTCCCAGCATAGATGAATTCTTCATTATGGTATTTGTCCAATAAAATATCATGAAAAGGAGTTCCGCCAAGTATAGAAGTTAATCGCAATTGATCGCCACCAGTAAACATAACCACATCGGCTGCTTTCAAACGCTCCAATATTTCAGGATCAGAAGCTTGTTCGCGTCTTTCAATGTTCAACACATCAACATTGTCAGCGCCTAAATAATGAAGGGCTTTTACGTATTCGGGACCAATTTCTTTAGGTATTTTGGATGCTGTAGTAATGACTTCAATTCGAGACTCCGTTTTATGTTTGGATTCCTGAATAATTCTTTTTAAAATTCCGGCTTCAAAGAAGTTCAAATTCTTAGCTGCGTTTTTATCTAAATCGGTTTCTGTAAAACTGCCTTTATCAACAGCTCCGCCTATTATTATTAATTTTCCCTGTATATTCATGTGGGTAAAAATAACAAAATCTTACTATCTACAAACCTTTTTTTACTCTTTTTGAAAGCAATTTATCAACGGACTTATCAAGAAACAGTATTCTCAAATTATACTATATTTGCTAAATGGAAATCAACCAAACACGTATTAATAAATTCCTTTCTGAAAGCGGATTTTGCTCCCGTCGTGAAGCCGATAAATTGTTGGAAGAAGGACGCATTACTATCAATGGCATCGTTCCTGAATTAGGTACCAAAGTTTCCATAGAAGATGAAGTGCGGGTTGATGGTAAATTGGTTCGAGAAAAAACAGAGAAACCCATTTATTTAGCCTTCAATAAACCTGTTGGAATTGAATGTACCACGAATCAAAATGTGCGTGATAACATAGTTGATTACATCAATTATCCAAAACGTATTTTCCCTATTGGCCGATTAGACAAAGCCAGTGAAGGCCTTATTTTCATGACAAATGACGGAGATATTGTCAACAAAATTTTACGGGCCAGAAACAATCACGAAAAAGAATATATAGTTACAGTTAACCGACCGATTACAGATCGATTTATAGAACGAATGAGTAATGGGATTCCAATCTTGGAAACAATTACTCGAAAATGCAAAGTTGAACAAATCAGTAAATATGTATTCCGAATTGTATTGACTCAAGGGTTAAATCGACAAATTCGTAGAATGTGTGAGTATCTTGATTATGAAGTTACGGCATTAAAAAGAATTCGAATCATCAATATTTCGCTTGATGTACATGTGGGACGTTATAGAGAATTAACCGATGATGAAATTAAACAATTAAACAAACTCATCGAACCTTCAAGCAAAACAGAAGAGGCCAGTTTGCCAAAAGAAAAAGCAATTCGAAATTTTAAAAATACTCCAAAAAGAAAATAATGTTCAAAACAATTTTATATGTAGCTATTGGTGGTGCCATTGGAAGTGTATTACGATTTATAACTACAATTCTAGTTTCTAAATTTTGGTCTAATCAATTCCCTTTGGCCACTTTTATTGCTAATGTTATTGGCTGTTTTTTAATTGGTTTATTTATAGGGATTTTAACCAAAAACGAATTAAACGATTCCAATTTAAAGTGGTTATTAGTAACAGGGTTTTGCGGTGGTTTTACCACTTTTTCAGCTTTTGGTATGGAAAATTATACTCTGTTTCAAAATAACAATTCTCTTTTGGCATTTGGATACATTGGTTTGAGTATCATTCTCGGACTTTTTGCCATTTGGTTCGGACTTTTTATTTCTAAATAAACTTCTATAACTGAAAAAAATGTAACTTCGCAACCAATGAAAAAAGAAGCCATTTTTGCCATTCAACAGTTATTGGCAACACCAAAAAAAATTGCGATAATTCCTCATAGAAGCCCCGATGGTGATGCTATGGGATCAACTTTGGCATTATATCATTTTCTTTTAAAATTAAATCATCAACCAACTGTTATAGCACCTAACGATTTTCCGAATTTTCTAGCTTGGTTGCCAGCCTCGGAAAAAGTTATGATTTATGAAAATAACAAAGAAGAATGCACTCGAAATTTATATGAAGTAGAGCTTGTTTTTTTGCTAGATTTTAACGCCTTACAACGCACCGGTGAGATGGAACATGTGTTGAACAAATTATCGGCGCCAATGATCATGATTGATCATCATCAAAAGCCTGATGGTTTTGCTACTTATACCTATTCTGATACAAGTTTTGGTTCAACTTGCGAGATGCTTTATAATTTTATTTCTTTTTTAGATCAAAAGGAATTAATTGACAAAACCATAGCCACTTGCATTTATACAGGAATAGTAACCGATTCAGGTTCGTTCCGTTTTCCATCAACTTCAGGAACTACACATCGTATAGTTGCTGATTTAATTGACAGAGGTATAAACAATAGCGAAATTCATAATTTATTGTTTGATAATAACTCCTATAACCGATTGCAATTATTAGGCAGAGCGCTACAAAACATGAAAGTTTTACCTCAATATAAAACTACCTACATTTCACTTTCGCAAAAAGATTTAGACGAATTTCAATATGAAAAAGGCGATACTGAAGGAGTAGTTAATTACGGTTTGACAATAAAAGGAATCCACTTTGCGGCTATTTTTATTGAACACCGAGATGAGAATATTATCAAAATTTCATTCCGATCACAAGGTAATTTTGACGTAAATCAATTTGCAAGAGATTATTTCAATGGCGGTGGACATATCAATGCTGCTGGAGGAAAATCATACGAAAGTATGGGAGAAACCATCAAAAAGTTTGAACGTTTACTTGCAAAAATAACTATTTAAAAAATGAAAAACAGTTTAAAAACAGTATTGCTTTTCTTGGTTTTTGTGACTTTTATGAGTTGCAAACAACAACAAGCTCGCATGCCCATTTCGCGTTCATCAGGAACTTTTATGAAAGAATCTGTAGCAAGAAACAAGAAGTTAATTGCCGGTGAAGAAGGGAAAATTGATTCTATCATCAAAAGTAATCCACAAATACAATACATTGCTTCCAAAAAAGGATATTGGTATCATTATGAAATCAAAAATGATAAAGACACCTTACGACCAAAAAAAGGAGATATAGCTCAATTTGACTATGAAATTAAAGATTTTAAAGGTAATGTTGTTTATTCAGAAGTAGAATTACGTCCACAAACCTATAAAGTTGATAAGCAAAATATTATGATGGGATTGCGTGACGGTATCAAATTGATGCGAAAAAACGAAAGAGTAACTTTCCTTTTTCCTTCACATATGGCATTTGGATATCATGGAGATAATAACAGAATTGGTACTAACCAACCTCTTATTTGCACCGTAACTTTAAACGATTTTAAACCTGAAAATAATATTAAAACCGAAAATTAAATAGATTACAATGAATAAGAAAATTGTCCTTTTCTTTGCTTTAGTTTCACTTACACTAACTTCTTGTAAAGATGAATACAAAAATTTAAAAGATGGCTTATATGCCGAAATTGTTACTCCAAAAGGAAAAATACTTTTCCAACTCGATTACACCAAAGCCCCAATAACTGTTGCTAATTTTGTCAGCTTAGCAGAAGGTAACAACCCATTTGTTATGGAAGATTTGAAAGGAAAACCCTTTTATGAAGGATTGGTATTTCATAGAGTTGAACCTGGTTTTGTAATTCAAGGAGGAGATCCTTATGGAAACGGTTCGGGTGACCCAGGCTATGTCTTCAGAGATGAAATTACGGATTTAAAACACGACAAAGCAGGTACGGTTGCTATGGCAAATTCGGGACCTAACACTAATGGTTGTCAATTTTATATCACTCAAAAACCAACTCCTGATTTAGATGGAGGTTATAGTGTTTTCGGTCATGTAATACAAGGTATGAATGTTGTGAATTCTATTTCAAAAAATGATGAGATGACCGAAGTAAACATCATTCGAAAAGGAGAAGATGTTAAAAAATTTGATGCTGTAAAAGTGTTTTCAGATTATTTTAAAAAATACAAATCTGTAAAAGAACAAAAAGCTTCCTATTTTAAAGAGTTAAAAAAATCAACTACCAAATCACCAAGCGGATTGTCTTATAAAATCATACAAACCTCAACTGGAATAAAACCAACAACGGGTACAATTTATATCAATTATTCGGGGTATTTAGAAGATGGAACACTTTTTGATACTAGCGACCCCGAAGTTGCTAAACAATTTGGAAAATATGATGAGCAAAGAGCTGCACATAATGGTTATACTGCTCTCCCATATACAGTAGGTGCTAAAAACCTTATTCCTGGATTTGTTGAAGGGATAGGATATTTGAAAATTGGAGAAAAAGCAGTACTTTTCATCCCTGCTATTTTAGGGTATGGTACAGGAGGTGCAGGTGGTGTCATTCCACCAAATGCCAATTTAATATTTGAAATAGAAGTAAAAGAGAAACTATAAATACAAATAAATAATTACCAATAAAAATTTTATAAACTATGAAAATTAAATGTAACATTCTGTTATTGATTTGCTTAGGAATGATGAGTATTACAGCTCAAACTAAAAAAGCTCCAGCTAAATCAACTAAAACATTGCCTGCAAAAAAAGCAGTTACTCCAACTACAGAAGAGGGAATCTTTGCCGAATTTGATACCGATAAAGGTAAAATTACAGTACAATTAGAATACACAAAAACACCAATTACCGTAGCTAACTTTATAGCTTTGGCAGAAGGTACTAATGCATCAGTAACTGATGATAAATTTAAAGGAAAACCTTTTTACGACGGATTGAAATTTCACAGAGTGATAGCTGATTTTATGATACAAGGTGGTGACCCTGCAGGAAATGGTTCTGGTGGACCGGGTTATGCTTTTAAAGATGAGTTCACAGATGCAAAATTTGACAGAGCTGGAATTTTAGCTATGGCAAATTCAGGTCCTAAAACTAATGGTTCTCAGTTTTTTATTACTCATAAAGATACTCCTTGGTTAACGGGTAAGCATACTATTTTTGGTAATGTAACCAAAGGACAAGATGTGGTAAATGCGATTAAACAAGATGATATTATTAAAAAAGTAACCATTACACGCAAAGGAGTTAATGCTAAGAAATTTGATGCTCCTAAAATATTTGCTGATTATATGGCCAATAAAGCTGGTGACGATGCAAAAGATGCAGCGGCTGAAGCAGATAAAAAGAAAGTGCAAGCTGAAGCTGAAGCCAAAAAAATGGCAGAATACAAATCACAATATGGCCCAGTTATCACAGCAAAAGCGGCTTATTTAACAGGTGTTAAAGCAACAGCAACTGAAACTCCTTCTGGATTAAAATATAAAATTACACAAAAAGGAACTGGAACTAAGCCAGCTGATGGCACTAAAGTTCTAATTAACTATGCTGGATACTTGGAAGATGGAAGTTTGTTTGATAGTAGTTATGAAACAGTTTGTAAAGAGTATGGAAAATTTGATGAAAACAGAGCTAAAGCAAATGGCTATCAACCTTTTCCGTTTACTTATGGTCAAAAAGAAGGTTTGATTCCAGGTTTTATTGAAGGAACCAGTTTAATGAATATTGGTGATAAAGCATTATTCTTTATTCCATCAAAATTAGGATATGGTGAAAGAGGTGCTGGAAATGTTATTCCACCAAACGCTAATATCATTTTTGAAGTTGAAATGCTTGAAGGCCCAAAACCTACTACAGAAGCAGTTCCAACAAAATAATAAATCCTTTTTATAAAAAAAGCCCCAAAATTTGGGGCTTTTTTTTATTCTATTTTTCTCATAAACAAATAGTAGACTGGTATACCTAAAGTTACAATAAACAATCCTAACCCTGTGTTCTTGGTGTCATAAACCAATAAAGTGACGCATATCATTCCAGTAAGGAGTATATACAAAATGGGAACCAAAGGATAACCAAATGCTTTATATGGTCGTTCAGTATGAGGCTCTTTTTTTCTCAAAATAAAAATCCCATAAATAGTAAGCATATAAAATAATATTGACGCAAAAGTAGCATAAGTTAATAAATCACCATATTTACCTGAAATACATAACAAACAAGCCCATAAACATTGTAGCCAGAGTGCTTTGGCAGGTACATCATTTTTGTTTAATTCACCAGCACTTTTAAAAAACAAACGTTCTTTTGCCATAGCATAAAATAATCTTCCTCCTGCTAAAATCAAACCACTATTACATCCAAATGTGGAAACCATGATTAATCCAGCCATTACAAAAACACCTATATTACCCATTATCATACTAGCAGCGGCTGCTCCTACTCTATCCTGAGCTGCAAACATAATCCCATTTTGCATTACTGTTCCATTAGGAACACCTTGCATGGGCAATAAAGCTAAGTAAGCAATATTGGCTAAAATATAAATTATGGTAACGATTAAAGTTCCCAAAAACAAACTGCGTGGTATGTTTTTCTTTGGTTCTTTTATTTCCCCAGCAATAAAAGTTACATTGTTCCATGCATCACTAGAAAATAGTGAGTTTATAATCGTTGCTCCCATTGCACCTAATAAAGCTACGCCTGCGATTTTCGTAACCGTTATAGTGCCATCAGGATTCAATACTGTTTTTGAAGCCTCCCACATATGAGCAAAATTATTTGAAAGTACATTTGTCTTACATCCAATATATAAACCAGCTATGATGATAGCAAATAAAGCTACCAATTTGGCAGCGGTAAAACACAACTGAATTATCTTTCCTGTTTTTACTCCTTTAGTATTAATAAATGTTAACAGTACAACACTAGCCATCGCTAATACTTGTTTATTGGTAAACGAATAGGCCTCACCTATTTGCAGAATTTTATTTTCTAAAGCTGGAAAAAAGACAGCCGTATAGTTGGCAAAAGCTACAGCTACTGCAGCTATAACTCCTGTTTGTATAACGGTAAAAACTGTCCATCCGTAAAGAAAAGAAGCCAATCGTCCATAGGCCCTTTGGATATAAACAAATTGTCCACCGGCATTGGGCATCATCCCTGCCAATTCACCATAACTTAGTGCCGCTGCCATCGTTAATAATCCAGTTACTAACCAAATTATTAGTAACCAAGCGGCAGAACCCACATCTCGAGCCATGGCGGCAGTAACAATAAAAATACCGGATCCTATCATGGAACCGGCAACTATACTTGTGGCATCTATAAGACCGAGAGAACGTTTTAATTCGTGTTTTGTTTCAGACATGTATGTTGGTTTTGTTTGGTTAGGTATTTTCAAATGTACTTAAAATTAAGTTTTATATTAGCTTTCTGACTGAAATGAATATTCTCTTTCAACCAAAGCAATTCTTGTGGTATAGTTTTTATACCAAGTTGCTCTTCCTTTTTCTTGAGCTTCTATATGATCTAATTGATTTTTCCATTTGTCAATAGATTCCAAATTTTTCCAATAAGAAACCGTAATTCCTATTTCATTTCTAGCAGACTCAACGCCTAAAAATCCTTCCTGTTCTTTGGCTAAGTTTACCATTAACGTTGCCATTTCAACATACCCTTCTGTATTATTAGTTGTAACAGAAGTAAAAATTACTGCATAATAGGGTGGTTCCATAAGGTTATAATTTTTTTGCCTCTTCCCAAAATTTAGAAATTTGAAAATCATAGATTTTCCAATTCCAATTTTTAGGGAAGACGCTTTGCCTCTTCCCAAAAAATATCCATTTCAGCCAAAGTCATATCCATTAAGGGTTTGCCCAATTCTGAAGCTTTACTTTCGAGATACATGAAGCGTTTGATGAATTTTTTATTAGTGCGTTCTAAAGCATCTTCAGGATTTACTTTAAGGAATCTAGCATAGTTAATCATAGAAAATAATACATCGCCAAATTCGGCTTCAATTTTATCTTGATTTCCTTCCTTTACCTCGTCTTGAAGTTCCTGCAATTCTTCTTGTACTTTGTCCCAAACTTGATGAGGTTCTTCCCAATCAAAGCCTACTCCTTTTACTTTGTCTTGAATCCGACTGGCTTTGACCAAAGCGGGTAAACTTTTAGGGACTCCTTCCAGTACCGATTTCTTTCCTTCTTTGAGTTTTAACTTTTCCCAATTTTGTTTAACTTCCTCTTCATCAGCTACGACCACATCACCGTAAATATGAGGATGACGATCAATTAATTTTTCACAAATACTATTAGCTACATCGGCTATATCAAAGTCGTTGGTTTCGCTTCCAATTTTGGCATAAAAAACGATGTGCAACAACAAATCACCAAGCTCTTTTTTTATTTCTAGCAAATCTCTATCTAAAATAGCATCGCCTAATTCGTAAGTTTCTTCAATAGTGAGATGCCTCAAACTTTCGAGCGTTTGCTTTTTATCCCAGGGACATTTTTCGCGTAAATCATCCATGATATCGAGTAAACGATTGAAAGCTTCCAGTTGCTGTTGACGTGTGTTCATTGTTTGTGGTTTATGTAAAAATAAAAAATCCTATCATTAATTCTAACAATAGGATTTGTATTTATAAAGAAGTAATTAACTATTTTTTAGTTTTTGGCTTGGCTGGTGCTTTTTCAGTTTTTTCTGCTTTAGCTTCTTTTTTTACTTTTTCTACCACTTCTTCTTTTACCGCTTCTGCATTTTCAACTATAGGTTCTTCTTTTGAAACCAACCCTTTTGCTTGAAGAATATTGTACCAATTTAATAGTTTTTTGATATCGGAAGCATAAACTCTATCGGCATCATAATCAGGTAATATTTCTTTAAAATAAGCTATTAATTTTGGATTGTCTTCTTTATGAGAAACAGAAGTTGGCCCTTCATTTTCTTTAACTGCAATAGCTCGCATTATTTCTACTAATGGTTTTTCTTCGCTATAGGTATACATTGAGATTTCAGAAAGTAAACTTACATTACTTCTCATACCTACGGTGATTTTTTTTCCGTCTAATAAAGACTCCGCCAAAAATCCTGAGCGGGTTTGCAATTTTAATTCAAATAAACCAGGCTTACCTGCAATTGCTAAAATTTTTTCTACGTTCATTTCTTATTTTAATTTATTGGGACAAATATATTTAATTGTTTAGTTGATAATGGTTAATTATCTTCCTTTTTTATTGGCAAATTTCATTTTATAATCGGGGCGAGCTTTGCCTTCCATGATGTTTTGTAACTTCTTTTTAATCAGTGTTTTTTTAAGCATTGAAATTTTATCGGTAAACAATATGCCTTCAATATGATCGTATTCGTGTTGAATCACTCGGGCAATCAAGCCGTCATACACTTCGGTTTTTTTATTAAAATCTTCATCATAATATTCGATAGTGAT
>CANJDA010000065.1 GCA_947472705.1 Flavobacteriaceae bacterium | reverse complement strand
GTTCCAAAATTTCTTTAACCATTCGATTAAATTTCTATTTTTATAGCGTTATAAAAAACCAATGGCAAAAACAGTAAAAAAAGAAACATCCGAAAACAAGAAAGACCCCAATTCAGAGCTTAAAATTCTGAAAACCAAAAAACAATATCGTGTACTTTTTGGTTTTATGTTGGTACTATTATCAATTGCTTTTCTGGTTTCTTTTATTTCCTTTTTTGTTTCAGGCCAAAATGACCAGAGCGCCGTTGATGCATTCACAGACAGAAATGAAGTCGTTGAAAATTGGTTAGGAAAATTTGGAGCATATATAGCCAATCTGTTTATTTATAGAGGTTTCGGAATCGCCTCTTTCTTATTTGTAAAACTATTATTTCTTAGTGGAGCTTTTTTGGTTTTAGATTTGCCCATAAAAAAACTGAAAAACACCTGGTTTTGGGATTTGTTTGCCATAATCATTCTATCTATCACTTTTGGTTTTTTTGCTACTACCCTACCCGAATTGGGCGGAACTATTGGTTATGAAATGAATTTATTCATTCAGGATTACATTGGTAAAACGGGTACTTTCCTTGGAATTGTTTTTGCTATTCTCATTTATATTATTTTTAAAATAAAAGTATCTCCTGATACCATTAAATCTTTCTTTGAGAAAAAACATAAAGAAATAAAAGAAGATATCAGTAGCATGACCGCTGCTACTGAAGCTAATGGAACCGATTATAACTTAGAAGAATTTGCAGTAAAAGAAGATGATACTGAAGAATTGGAAGAACCAACACTTAAACCTTCTTCATTTGAAATTAATAAAGAGGCTTTGAAGCCAACTATTGAGAATGCTTCCGAAATTAATTTAGAACCTACAATTAAACCCCTAGAATCAACTCCTTCACAACCGTATATCATTGAAACTAATGATGAAGCATTTGTAATTGAACAAGCTGCAGATGAAGATGTTTTGGAAGAAAACTTAGCTGCCAAATTAGTAGCTGATTTTGGAGAGTTTGATCCTACTCTAGAGTTATCCAATTACAAGTTTCCGACAATAGACTTATTAAAAGAATATTCCTCAGTAGGTATTACAATCAATCAAGAAGAATTAGAAGAAAATAAAAATAAAATTGTAGAAACCTTAAAAAACTACAAGATTGATATTGCCCAAATCAAAGCTACAGTTGGACCTTCGGTAACATTATACGAAATTGTACCCGAGGCTGGCATCCGTATTTCAAAAATTAAAAGCTTAGAAGACGACATTGCATTGTCACTAGCAGCCTTAGGAATTCGTATTATCGCACCTATTCCTGGGAAAGGAACTATTGGTATTGAAGTCCCAAACAAGAATCCTACTATGGTTCCAATGAAGAGTGTGATTTCATCAGCTAAGTTCCAAGAAGCTGAGATGGAATTGCCAATTGCTTTAGGAAAAACCATCTCTAATGAAACCTTTGTAGTGGATTTAGCTAAAATGCCACACTTATTGATGGCAGGGGCTACTGGTCAAGGAAAATCGGTAGGTTTAAATGCTGTATTGACTTCCCTATTATACAAAAAACATCCCGCTGAAGTAAAATTTGTCTTGGTTGATCCTAAGAAAGTTGAGCTTACGCTTTTTAATAAAATAGAACGTCACTACTTAGCAAAATTGCCTGATACTGAAGATGCCATCATTACCGATAATAACAAAGTAATCAATACCTTGAATTCACTTTGCTTAGAAATGGACAATCGTTATTCTTTATTAAAAGATGCCATGGTGCGTAATATTAAAGAATACAACGAAAAGTTTAAAGCTCGAAAATTAAATCCAGAAAATGGTCACCGATTCTTACCTTATATAGTTTTGGTGGTAGATGAGTTTGCCGATTTGATTATGACCGCTGGTAAAGAAGTGGAAACTCCTATTGCTCGATTGGCCCAATTGGCCCGTGCCATTGGAATTCATTTAATCATTGCTACTCAACGTCCCTCTGTAAATGTAATTACAGGTATGATTAAAGCCAATTTCCCAGCTCGTATAGCCTTTAGAGTTACTTCAAAGATTGATTCAAGAACCATTTTAGATTCTGGAGGTGCAGATCAATTAATTGGTAGAGGGGATTTATTATTCTCAAACGGTAATGATTTAGTACGTGTTCAATGTGCTTTTGTTGATACTCCAGAAGTAGAAAAAATTGTAGATTATATTGGTTCCCAAAAAGCCTATGCTAGTGCGTATCTTCTTCCTGAATATATTGGAGAAGATGGTAGTAGTGTAAATTTAGAATTTGATATTTCCGAAAGAGATAGTATGTTTAGAGAAGCCGCAGAGATAATCGTAACTGCTCAGCAGGGTTCGGCATCATTATTGCAGAGAAAATTGAAATTGGGTTACAACCGCGCTGGTAGATTGATTGATCAATTAGAAGCAGCAGGAATTGTAGGCCCGTTTGAAGGAAGTAAGGCCAGAAGTGTTAATATTACTGATTTAGCTTCTTTGGAACAATTTTTTAACAATGAACAAAATAACACTTAAAATGAACAAATTCCTATCGATTGCTCTGCTCTTAATAGTTAGTCTTACAAGTCAAGCACAAGATAAAAAAGCAAAAGAGTTATTAGACCAAGTTACGGCTAAGATAAAAACGTACAATAACGTTACGATTGACTTCAAATACACTTTAAACAATAGCAAGGAGAATATCAATAAAGAAAGCAAAGGAAATCTATTGCTGGAAGGCAACAAATATGTGCTAAACTTTATGGGTGTTACCAAAATATTCGACGGCAAAAAAAGCTACACCATTGTTCCGGAAGATGAAGAAATAACAGTTTCCGGCTTGAATGACAATGATGAAAAATCCATTACACCTTCAAAGATGCTGACTTTCTTTAACAGCGGCTATAAATTCTCCTGGGATATTCTACAAGATGTAAAAGGTCGAAAAATTCAGTACATCAAATTAGTGCCAACCAATGCCAAAGACCAACGCAAGGAAATCCTATTAGGCGTCGATTCGCAAACCAAAAACATCTACAATGTAATTGAAATGGGGAAAAATGGAACTAAAACTACACTCACTGTTAATTCTTTTAAAACCAACCAACCTTTGTCAAAAAATCAGTTTACCTTTGTGGCCAGTAAATATCAAAATTACTACATCAACAAAATAGATTAAGCTCGGGTGAAAATACTGGACAAGTACTTATTAAAATCTTTCCTTACTACATTTGCTACGGTATTTGTAATTCTTTTTTTCATATTTGTTTTACAGGTTGTATGGCTATTTATTTCTGAATTAGCCGGTAAAGACTTAGATCTAATTATGATTGGAAAGTTTTTATTATTTAAAATGCCAAGTGTAGTTCCATTGGTACTTCCTCTATCAGTATTATTAGCTTCAATCATGACTTTCGGAAGTTTAGCTGAAAATTATGAATTTGCCGCAATGAAGTCATCTGGTATTTCGTTGCAAAGAGCCATGAGAAGTTTAATTTATTTTATTTTCGGCTTAAGCTTTATTGCTTTTTTATTTGCCAATAATGTAATTCCTTATGCCGAATATAAATTTGTTAACTTTAGAAGAAATATTGCCCAAGTAAAACCTGCCATGGCAATAGCAGAAGGGCAATTCAGCCAAATTGGAAATTATAATATTAAGATAGAAAAAAAATCGGGTGATAACGGCAAATACCTTAGTCAAGTAACCATTCACAAAAAATCAATGTTAGGTGATGGCAGTACTACAATTATTAAAGCCAAGAAAGGAGAATTAGTAAGTAGTGAAAATTCTAATAATTTGAAGTTAGTCCTAAAAGACGGCAATTATTATGAAGATATAATTCCTAAAAAGTTTGAAGATCGACGTAAATTCCCTTTTGCTAAAAGCGAATTTAAACGCTATGTCCTCAATATTGATTTATCTAAACTAAACAATACCAATTTAGACGAAGCACAAATCACCAACACGAATACCATGCTTACTGTTGGACAATTACGATACACTCTTGATTCTCTTCAAAATAATTATAATAAAGATGTGGTTTCTTATACCGAAAACATATATCAACGCTCTCTCGTTAATAATTACATTAATAATGAAACCAATACTCAAAATTTGAATATTTCAAATTTATTGCAAAATTATACTGTAACAGATAAGACGCAAATATTAAGAGTAGCCAGCAGTACTATAGATGCTACTAAATTCTCATTAGAAAATTCAAAGTTTGAATTAACCGAAAAAAGGAAAAATATTAATCAACATTGGATTGCGTTGTATGATAAATTTGTGATTGCTTTTTCGTGTATTTTGATGTTTTTTATTGGGGCTCCATTAGGTTCTATAATTCGTAAAGGTGGTTTAGGGTTGCCTATAGTTTTTGCTATTACTATATTTATTATCTTTCATTTTATTAACACTTTTGGTAAAAAAGTGGCTCAAGAAGACGGAATTATTCCGTTTTTAGGTTGTTGGATGTCTACTTTAGTATTGGGACCATTAGCATTGTTTCTTACCAAAAGAGCTACCGATGATAAAGGAATCTCCTTTAATTTTGATTGGTTTATTAAAATTTACAACAAACTATTCCCTTCTAGCGAAAATGAACTGGTTCCTCAAACTGTAAATACATTGGGGTATTATCATCCTGAAGAAATAAACCCTGAGTTGGTAGATATATATGAAGGAAAACCCAAAGAAGATTTAAACAAAACTTCTATAGAAACTAATAGTGCTAGTATTGATTTTAGTTCAATCCATTTATTACATAAAGAGTATAAAAAATATTCAATAATCACACACTCTCTCTATGTTATTTTGCTTGCAATTATTATTTCTGGACTATTTGAAGGTTTGGTTTATATAAGTATATCAATTGTCTTAGCCCTTATTTTTTATACCATGTTATTCAAATCACTCCAAATAGTAAACAAAATTGGAATTGAATATAAGAGAAAGTCAGATGTAAATACTATAATAATTCTTTTAGGAGGGTTTCCATTCTACATTTTGTTTTACTTATTTAACCAAAATTATTTAGAAGAAATTTTATCTGAATCTAATATAAAGTCTAATGAGCCAAGTTAAAATACAACTCAACACCATTGAAGAAGCAATAGAAGATATCCGTCAAGGAAAAGTCATTATTGTAGTAGACGATGAAGATCGCGAAAATGAAGGCGATTTTTTGGCTGCAGCCGAAAAAGTAACCCCCGAAATGATCAACTTTATGGCTACTCACGGCCGTGGTTTGATTTGTGCTCCTTTGACTGAAAAAAGATGCCATGAACTTGAATTGCATTCGATGGTAAAAAATAATACCGATCACATGGAAACCGCTTTTACCGTTTCTGTAGATTTAAAAGGCAACGGAGTCACGACAGGAATTTCAGCAGCAGATAGAGCAAAAACAATTCAAGCACTTGTTAATGAAGAAACCAAACCCTACGATTTAGCACGCCCTGGACATATATTCCCATTAATAGCTAAACAAGGCGGTGTATTAAGAAGAACTGGGCATACCGAAGCTGCTATTGATTTTGCACGATTAGCCGGATTTAAATCGGTTGGAGTTATAGTTGAAATAATGAATGAAGACGGTACTATGGCTCGCCTACCTCAATTAGTAGAGGTTGCTAAAAAATTCAATTTAAAATTAGTTTCTATTGAAGACTTAGTAGCGTATCGCATGCAACACGATAGTTTAATTGTAAAAAAAGAGGATTTCGAAATAGAAACTCGTTTTGGTAAATTCCGTTTACGTGTTTATCAGCAAACGACCAATAAGCAAATACATTTAGCTTTAACCAAAGGGAGTTGGAATTTAGGTGAATCCATCTTAACTAGAATCAACTCTTCTCAGGCAAATAATGATATCCTGAATACCTTAACCAATGATATGGATAAAAAATTGGAAGATATGTTTCAGCAGATATCAGACGAAGGTAAAGGTGCAATTTTGTTTATCAACCAGGAAATAGATTCCTCCGATTTACTGAATAGATTAACAGAATTAAAACAATTGCAAAGCGAAGGCGTTTTTAAAGCACCACAAATTAAAATGGACAACAAGGATTTTGGTATTGGTGCCCAAATTCTACATGATATTGACATTTCAAAAATTAGACTTATTTCAAACACTACCCAAACCAAGCGCGTTGGAATGATTGGTTATGGACTTGAAATAACAGAATATGTGAATTATTGATAGGTAACTTGCTATTTTTTTCAATTTTTAATTTCTATCTGTAATTTATCTATTCAATCAATTCCTTTTATACGAAAGTATAACTTTATATAAGTTGGTCAAAGTCCATTTAGTTTGATAGATTTCAATTTATTTTTTTAAGAAAATAATACATTTAAATGTTTTTATTTTTTTAGTATCTTTCGAAAGTTAAAAAAAACTATATTTTTACTCAAATTTAGAAATTAGACAAAGGCAATTAAATGAAAATTAAACTATTTTTTACCTGTTCTTTAACTTTACTTGTTGCAGTTATTTCTTTTGGCCAAAATACTCAAATTCGTGGCTTTGCAGATGTTACTGCTGGCTATAACAAAAAAGCAACTTTTGGTTTTGATGAGCAGGATTTGTATATAACATCTGCTATTAATGACAGGGTTTCTTTTCTTGGTGAAACAGTATTTAAATATGATTCCATATCACATTCCAAATTTGCAATTAGCATCGAGAGAATAATTATAACTTATAACCTGTTTGGAAACCACAATTTGGTGTTGGGAAAAATACATACGCCTATAAATTATTGGAATGATTCCTACCACCACGGAAGGGTTTTATTTCCAACAATTGACAGACCATTACTTTTTTCCAAAAATATAATCCCACTTCATACTACAGGTGTAGGTATCGAAGGGCGAGACCTTGGCAAATTAAGGTTTGGATATAACCTTTTTGTTGGTAATGGATTAGGTTCTGATGAAGTAGTAGATAATGATGAAAGCAAATCAATTACCGCAGCCTTTCATATAAAGCCCTTGGGCCGATTACAGGTTGGGCTTTCATATTACTACGATATAATTTCTAAAGGAGCAAACTTACATAGTGGTATGGAGATGAAGGAGCAAATCAATCAACATTTAATTTCTGCCTCTATTGCACAGTTTGGAAAAAAACTGGAAATTCTTACAGAAGCTACCATGGCTCTAAATCATACCGATAGTACCGGTACAAAAAACACTCTTGCAGGTTATGCTTACGCAGGATATAAAATCAAGGAAAAGTACGTTCCTTACTTACGATATGATAATATTCAGTATCAAAATGGGGAATTATTTTTTACAAAAAATAACATACAATCCTTTGTTGTCGGCTTCCGCTATGAAATCAACTATTTGGCAGTAATAAAGATTGAATATCAGCAAATTAAAAATGAATTTGGCCCTTCTGTCAACAAAATAAACGCACAATTCGCTATTGGATTTTAAAATGAAAACGACAAGTAAACTCATATCGCTATACTCAGACCAAAGCTCTTTTCTAAAGTTTAGCTTTTTGATAGGATGTCTGGTCTTTTCTATGACAACAAAAGCACAGCAATCAACATTGACGGCAATTGGTAATGTTTCAGGTGTTCCTGCTGAGATGAAACAATCAGAATTGAAGGCAGTGTTGATGGGAGAAACACAACGGTGGAAAAATGGCAAACGAATATTAATTGCACTTATGAAAACTAATACGCCACTAGGAAAAACAACATCGTCAAAAGTGTATGATATGTCAGGTGATGAACTCAACAAATATTGGCTTTCATTGGTTTTTCAAGGAAAATCACAAGCTCCTGTATTTTTTAATTCAGTTAGTGATCTTCAAAATTTCGTTTCACAAAACCCAGGTGCAATAGGAATTATTGAAAAGCCAATTGCAAGTTCAGAAATAAGGTCAGTCATGATTGATGGAAAAACTTCCTTTTAGAAAATACTTTTTTTGTTTCTGTAAATTCCTATTATTTTAATTATAATAACAATTTAATATGATTATCAGTTTAAAAACAAAGATTTGGCTTACCATCTGTTCCATTATAATGATTTATTCATTTTTTACACTTTATTATTTTCCGAAACAACAAGGGGAATCATTAGTAAGCAATTATGAGAATGAAGTGCAGAATTTGGCCAACACTGTTGCTTTAGGAGTAAAGATTGCAATCAATGAGCAGAATTTTGAAGGTGTTCAAACCGCAATGGAATTTGTAAAAGGAGATTCCCGTTTGCAGTTTATCAGTATGGTTCAGTCGGACACAATTTGGAACAACTCTAAAAGCTCCTATAAGATTAAACAAAAAGTATTTAGAACTTATCCTGATAAGGAACACCTTAGCCCTTATATTACATCAAATGATTCTTTAATTGTCAAAAAAGCACCTTTTAAAACGGGTATAATGTCAGGCACAATAATGCTAGGCTTCAATACAAAAAGTATAGAGAAAAGTAAAGAAAAAATTAAAAACACTTCAGCAATTGTTAGTGGCATTGTACTAGTCATTGGAATTTTGATTGGTTTTTGGCTTGCTAGAAATATTTCCGTTCCGGTTCTAGCTTTAAGGGATGCTGCCCGAAAGGTTGGCGAAGGCAACCTAAACCAAAAAATAACACACATCCACCTTGATGAAATTGGCCAACTTGAGAAGGCATTCAATAAGATGATTGACGATCTCGAAAATACCAGAAATGAACTTAACGAAAAGAATTTGGTATTATCCGCTACCAATAGTACCCTGAATGATACACTGGTTCAATTAAAGACTACTCATGCACAACTTATTCAATCAGAGAAGATGGCATCTTTAGGGGAACTCACAGCAGGTATCGCTCATGAAATACAGAACCCGTTGAATTTTGTTAATAATTTTTCAGAAGTCAGTATTGAACTTATCGAGGAACTTCAAGATGAAAAATTAAAAAGTGAGAACGAACGAGATGAAACGATTGAATCTGAACTTTTGGAAGACATCACTGTTAACCTCAAAAAAATAAACCATCATGGTAAAAGGGCCGACGCAATTGTAAAAGGTATGCTCCAGCATTCGCGTAGCAGTAACGGCCAGAAAGAACCAACTGATATAAATACCCTTGCGGATGAATATTTGCGACTTGCCTATCATGGCCTTCGCGCAAAACACAAAGACTTTAATGCCGATCTGCAGACCAATTTTGATACAACGCTACCAAAAGTAGCCGTAATATCACAGGATGTAGGTCGGGTATTGCTCAACTTGTTTACTAATGCATTTTATGCCACGAGACAGAAACAAATTGCTGAAAAAGAATACAAACCTTGTATTTCGGTTAGCACCAGTCAAATTGACCATGCTGTTGAAATCGTTGTAAGAGATAATGGAACGGGTATTCCTGATGCGATTAAAGATAAAATCTTGCAACCTTTCTTTACTACTAAGCCAACTGGTGAAGGCACCGGATTAGGGTTAAGTCTAAGTTATGATATCATTATCAAGGAACATGGTGGCACAATTAATATTGACAGTAAGGAAGGTGAATATAGTAAATTTATTATAAGACTTCCTTTGCAAAAGGAAACAACTTAATGTTTTTTTATTATTAACTTAGCAGAACAAATAAACCAACAAGGAATAGATGAAAATATTGGTAGTAGACGACGAAGTTGATGTAGAATCTTTGTTTTTACAACGGTTCCGAAAAGAAATTAGAAATGGAGACATCGAATTTGATTTTGCTTTGTCAGGAGAAGCGGCACTTTCTTATTTAGGAGATCACCAGACTGAAGTGATTTTGATCTTGTCGGATATCAATATGCCGGGCATGAGCGGAATTGAATTATTATCGAAGATTCGGACTTCTTATAGTGTACCTCCACGAATGGTCATGATGGTTACTGCCTATGGCGATGAAGAAAACCGCCAACAAGCTTTAGCTAAAGGAGCAAATGATTTTCTAACCAAACCTCTTGATTTTGAATTGTTAAAAAACAAACTTAAAACCTTTTCTAATAATGACTAAAATACTGATAGTTGATGATGAAACGGATTTGGAAATCCTGATGAAACAAAAATTTCGTAGAAAAATAAGAGAGAATGTCTACGAATTTATTTTTGCACAGAATGGTGAAGAAGCGCTTGTAAAGATAAGTGAGCATCCTGACCTGGATTTGATTCTCAGTGATATTAATATGCCTGTCATGGATGGACTAACTTTACTATCACGCCTTGCAGAAGCAAACCCAGTGCTTAAGACTGTAGTGGTTTCTGCTTATGGTGACATGCAAAACATTCGGGCGGCGATGAACAAAGGCGCTTTTGATTTTGTCTGCAAACCTGTAGATTTTGAAGATCTCGAACTCACCATTGAGAAAACTATTTTATATGTAAATCAGCTCCAACAGACGGTTAAAGCTATAAAAGAAAATAACATATTAAAAATGTATGTCGATGAAAATGTACTCAATTTCATGACACATAAAGAATTTGAAACCAGCCTTTTAAAGAATGAAACCCTAGATGCAACTGTAGTTTTTCTAGACGTTTGCGGATTTACAGCAATTACTGAAAAAATCCCCGCAAATACTGTTGTAAGCATACTCAATTCGATTTTCGATACAATTGTCCATGAAATCATCCACCAAAATGGGCATGTTGATAAATTTATGGGGGATGCCGTGATGGCAGTTTTTAGAGGCGATTTTCATCTAGACCGCGCAATTGATTCGGCATTGGCAATTCGTGAAAAACTATCTAGAGCAGCGGAATACGTTTTCGGTGAAGTTACTTTTAAACCTCAAATATCCATTGGAATTAACTCTGGGGAAATGGTTTCTGGTAATATTGGTTCTGAATCCCTCAAAAGACTTGATTATACAGTTATCGGAGATGCTGTAAACCTGGCACAAAGACTTCAATCTGTTGCCAAAGCTGGTCAGATTCTCATTACAGAAGAAACATATAATAATGCTAAGGAATCGTTCAAGTGTATCCCTTCTGGCGAATTCACTTTAAAGAACAAAGCAAAAACAGTTGTTACTTATGAAGTGACGGAATAAATTAATGTCGAGTTTTTCGGCTTAAGACGCCACCGGCAGTTTCCTTGATTACACTTGTGAAAACAAAAGCCTTAGGATCAAGTTCGTGTACAATGTTTTTGAGTTTGAGTAATTCGAGGCGTGTTACTACAGTAAAGACAATATCACAAGGTTGGCTTACATTATAACTGTCTTTCAAAAAG
>CANJDA010000064.1 GCA_947472705.1 Flavobacteriaceae bacterium | reverse complement strand
CAAGGCTACTAAGAAAATAGTTAATACTATGAATAAACTTGAAAATGCTACCGAGAATTTGTCGACTACAATCATATTGTTGTAGTAAGCTTGTGGCGCATTGAATTCGGAAACCGTAAGACCTAGAATGGCTAACAAACCAAGTATTGCAACCGGAACTAACAGCTTTCTTAAATTAAAGATTTCAGCGATAAGGCAAAAAACACCTAAACCTGATATGGCAATTAATGTATTCATTGGTAGTTCTTAGTTATTAATAGTTGTTAAAATTTCTTTTAAACTTGGTGTTACCAAATCCAATATAGGTTTTGGATACAATCCGAAGAATAATAAAAAGGTGATGATTACAACAAATGTAATCGCTTCATTAGTGGTTACGTCTGCAAATACTTTAGAGTTAGTTTCACCCAACATGACATTTTGGAACATTTTCAACATATAATAGGCTCCTAAAATAATGGTCGTTCCACCTAAAACGGCAAACCAAATATTTACTTGACTTAAACTATACAACACAGTAAACTCTCCCACAAAGTTGAAAGTTCCAGGTAATGCCACAGAAGCTAAAACCAAAATCATAAACATCGAAGTGAACTTTGGTGTTTGTATTCTGATTCCACCCATATCGGCAATTTTATTGGTTTCATATCTTCTGAAAATAATTTCAGCAGCAAAGAACAATCCAACGATAACAAATCCGTGAGCAATCATTTGTGAAACAGCACCACTTAAACCGTCAAGTGTTAACGTATAACAACCAGCGGCAATTAAACCAACGTGTGCTAAGGAAGAATAGGCCAATAATTTTTTTAAATCCTTTTGGCGTAAAGCTACAATGGAACCATAAATAACCCCAGCAATACTTAACCCAATTAACACTGGCATATAAGCTTTGGCAGCATTTGGAGCAATTGGTAATTGCCAACGAATAACACTGTACAATCCCATTTTTAGCATAATACCAGATAAAAGCATTGTTCCAACAGTTGGTGCTTTTTGGTATACTTTTGCCTGCCAAGTATGGAAAGGAATAATTGGAATTTTGATAGCATACGCCAAGAAGAACGCGAAGAAAATCCAACATTGTTCTGATGTACTTAAATCTAATTTGTATAAGTCTTCTAAAAGGAAACTTCCTGCTTTTGAATATAAATAAGCAAAAGCGATTAGCATGAAGAGTGAACCTCCAAGTGTATAGATGAAGAATTTAAGAACCGCTTTTTTACGTTCCTCAGCATCGCCATTACCCCAAATTAAAGCGATGAAGTAAATTGGAATCAAAGCCAATTCCCAGAAAATATAGTATAATAAACCATCTGCAGCCAAGAAAGTTCCTGTCATTGCGAATGACATAAATAGAACTAAGGCATAGAAGTTTTTAGAATTTGAAAAGTTATTTCCAAAAGACGAGAAAATAATTAACGGTGTTAAGGCTGTAGTCAATAAAACCATCGCCATGGCTAAACCATCGGCTTTAAAAGCTAAAGCTACTTTTGGGTTATCAATCCAACCCGCCATGAAGCTGATGTTGGTGCCATGATTTAATAGGTTTAATAAATACAAAGACAAACCTAAAGCACCCAGACTGAAAATTAGCGCAACTTTTGAAGCTAATTTATCTCCGGCTAAAAACGTGGCACCCGAACCAACAAGAAGTAATAATAATATAGTAGTTACATCCATTATGTAAAAATTATTGAGCGATATGCGTTATAAATAAATAAGTTATGATGGCACAAACTCCAATCACGAAAGCGAAAAGGTATAAACCAATATTTCCGTTTTGTAATTTCTTTCCTTGAATACCTAATCCGTTAGCAACAGTTCCTAGACTGAAGACCACTTTACCTAAAGCTGGTTCTAAAGTAGTACGGAAGAAATTTGCCAAACCGTTGATTGGTTTTACTATCAAGAAAGTATAAAATTCGTCTACATAATATTTGTTGTAAATAGTTTTGTTGAAGCCTACAATTGCTGCGTCTTCTTTGGGTACAAAACTTTGTTTGATGTATTTGGCATTCGCCCAAATGATACCAACTATTGCTCCAGCTAATGCAATTCCCATCAACATATATTCATGAATGCCTAAAGCGTGTTCTTCGTGCTTGCCACTTAAAATTGGTTCTAAGAAATGATTTAACCAAGTGCTTCCTGGTAAGTTAATAGCACCACCGATAACTGCTAAAACCGCTAAGATTACTAAAGGGATGGTGATTAAACTTGGGCTTTCGTGTAAGTGATGTTTTTGTTCTTCGGTGCCTCTGAATTCCTTGAAGAAAGTTAAATACATTAATCGGAACATATAGAAAGCCGTCATAATAGAAGCAATCGAAGCTACCATCCATAAAACTTTGTTGTGTTCAAAAGCAACCATTAAGATTTCGTCTTTTGACCAGAAACCTGCAAAAGGAAAAATACCTGCAATAGCCAAAGTTGAAATCATCATTGTCCAAAAAGTGATAGGCATTGCTTTACGCAAACCACCCATTTTTCGCATATCTTGTTCTCCATGCAAACCGTGAATTACAGAACCTGAACCCAAGAACAAACAAGCTTTAAAGAAAGCGTGTGTGATAACATGGAATACGGCTACGTTATAAGCACCAAGCCCTAAAGCCAAGAACATTAATCCCAATTGAGAAACGGTAGAGTAGGCCAAAACTTTTTTGATGTCATTTTGTAATAAACCAATAGATGCAGCTACTAAAGCAGTAGCAGCACCAACTATGGCAATTATATTTTGTACTTCCGGAGTTAAATCGAATAAGAAGTTCATTCTTGTTACCATAAAAATACCAGCGGTTACCATAGTCGCTGCGTGGATTAACGCAGAAACCGGTGTCGGTCCAGCCATCGCATCAGGTAACCAAGTATATAAAGGTAATTGCGCAGATTTTCCACAAGCTCCGATGAATAAACATAGAGCAGCAACGCCAAGCATTGCGTTATTAGCATCACCTGCAACAACAGCTTGTTTTAATTCGGTGTAATTTAAAGTTGAGAATAATGCAGCAATAATAAACATTCCAATAAGAAAACCTAAGTCTCCAATACGGTTCATGATGAAAGCTTTTTTTGCAGCATCATTATAATCTTGGTTTTTATACCAAAATCCGATTAACAAATACGAACACAAACCAACGCCTTCCCAACCGATGAACATTACTAATAAGTTGCTTCCGACAACTAAGGTTATCATGAAAAACACAAACAAATTTAAATAGGCAAAGAACTTATGACTATTCTCATCGTCATGCATATAGCTGATAGAATATAAGTGGATTAACGAACCAATTCCGGTAACGAATAACAACCACAATAAAGACAGTTGGTCTAATAAAATACCAAAAGATAATTTGAAATTACTAACCTGAATCCAATCGAATAAGGAAATCTCAAAAGGTTTTCCGTTTTGGTTTAATTGGGCAAAAAAGCAGATGCTCATTAAAAATGAAACCACAACCGTTAACGTACCGATAGCGCCAGAAACTGTTCGGCTTACTTTTTTCCCGAAGAAAACATTGAAAAGAAATCCAACAAACGGAGATAAGAGTAATACTAAAGCTAATTTTGTTTCCATCCCAGATTATCCTTTTAAATTCTTTAAATTATCGATATCAATCGAGCCTAAGTTTCTATAAACGGAAACTAAGATTGCCAATCCAACGGCTACTTCTGCAGCAGCAACTGCCATAGAGAAAAATACAAATACTTGTCCTTCGGCATCCTGGTGATAGGTTGAAAAAGCTACAAACAATAAGTTCACCGCATACAGCATGATTTCAATTGACATAAAAACGATGATGGCGTTTCTGCGATACAATACTCCGAAAACTACGATGCAGAACAAAAGCACCGAAAGGAAAATGTAGTTTTCTATTCCTATTTGATTTAAAATATTGTTCATTATTTTTTCTCTGTTTTTTCTTTTTTAGACAATAAAACCACACCAATCATCGCTACTAATAATAGGATAGAAGCAAATTCGAAAGGAACCATATACTCATTTAATAATACATTCCCCAATTTACGAATAGATTGAAAATCTTCACCCGAACTGTCGTAATCACCCATAATGGTTTTGGAATGGATGAAGATGGTTACCAAAACGATACTCAATACTATAAAGACTACAATGGCACCAAGCCTTGTAATGCGGGGTTTGTGCACTTCATCTTCTTTATTTAAATTCATTAACATGATGGTAAACAGGAAGAGCACCATAATAGCCCCCGAGTAAACGATAATGTGAACAATGGCTAAGAATTGTGCATTGAATAGTAAATAATGACCCGCAATGGAAAAAAAGCAAATCACTAAATAAATAGCACTGTGAATCGGGTTTTTGCTGTAAATCGTTAAGAATGCCGTTGACAAAGTGATGGCAGCTAAAACGTAAAATATGATTTGAACTGGTGACATAATTAATTCAGTTTTTTAGTGTTTGCCAAAGTCATTTCCATAGGCATAACCAATTTATCTTTTCCGAAAATGAAATCTTCTCTTTCGTAACTTGCCGGAACCAATTCTTTAGAAATAGTTAAGTAAATTGCGTCTTTCGGACAAGCTTCTTCACACAAGCCACAGAAAATACAACGCAACATGTTAATTTCATAGATTTCAGCATATTTCTCTTCACGGTATAAATGTTCTTCGCCTTTTTTGCGTTCAGCGGCCTTCATTGTTATGGCTTCCGCCGGACAAGACAAAGCACATAAACCACAAGCGGTACAGTTTTCGCGACCTTGTTCATCGCGTTTCAACATATGTTGCCCACGATATACCGGACTGAATTCACGCACTTGCTCAGGATAATGTATAGTTGCTTTTTTTCTGAAAAAGTGTTTAATGGTAATCCATAACCCTTTAAAAATAGCCATTAGGTACATTCTTTCTAAAAAGGTCATTTCCTTATTAGAAACCTGCTTTTTATGGCCTGATAATGATATATTTTGTATAGTTGCTGACATAATTTCTTTTCCTATTTAAATCCAAAAAAGGCAAAAATTTCACTTCTTAAAAGCACAATTCCTACGATCATAATATTGACGATGGAAAGCGGAATTAAAATCTTCCAACCTAAATTCATCAATTGATCGTATCTAAAACGTGGTATCGTCCATCTGATCCACATAAAGAAGAAGATGAAGAAACACAATTTGGCAAATAATGCGGCAATTCCAATTACGTTGGCAATATTAACCCCCAAATGTTCTACTGCCCAACCCATTCCCGGATAGTTGTATCCTCCGAAGAATAAAACAGCAATAATAGTAGAAGAAATAAACATATTAGCATATTCCGCAAACAAGTAGAATCCCATTTTCATGGAAGAGTATTCGGTATGATAACCTCCAATTAATTCCGATTCACATTCCGCTAAGTCGAAAGGTGTTCGGTTGGTTTCGGCGAAAGCACAAATCAAAAAGATTAAAAACGACAACGGTTGATAGAAAACATTCCAATGCAAACCATGTTGTTGAGCCGAAATTTCTTTTAAACTCAAAGTACCAGTCATCATCAACAAAGCTATCATAGATAATCCCATGGCTACTTCATAAGAAACCATTTGCGAAGCGGCACGAACTGCACCCATCAACGAGAATTTGTTGTTCGAAGCCCAACCTCCAATCATGATACCGTAAACGCCAATAGACACTACAGCAAAAATGTATAATAAAGCACTATCTGTATCGGTAGCTTGTAGTTGAACAGTTCTTCCAAAAATTTCTAATTTATCACCCCATGGTATAACAGCACTGGTCATTAACGCAGCGCTCATTGCAATAGCTGGTCCTAAAAAGAAGAGGAATTTATTTTTGGTATCTGGTTCAAATTCTTCTTTGGCAAATAATTTCATACCGTCGGCAAGTGGTTGTAATAAGCCCCCCCAACCGGCACGGTTTGGCCCAACACGATCTTGCAAATAAGCCGCTACTTTTCGTTCCGCCCAAGTGGAATACATTGCCATAATCATCGTCACGGCAAACACCACAACAATTAATACGCTTTTTTCTATAATAAAGGCACTATCCATTTTTCTTTTCGTTTACTGGGTTACCGTCTATTTTTTCGTTGTAATCAATCTCGGTCATACTGATTTTTTTACGATCGATATCTCTACCTTGAAGGATGCCTTTTTCAGTATCGATGACTACTGAATCTAATTTTCCGTAATGTTTGTTTTGGTTGATAACCGAATCTTTTTCGAATTTACGAGGGCCTTCAATTACCCAATCCGCCACGTCTTTTTTGTCGAAACGACAAGTGTTACAGATGAACTCTTCTACTTCGTGGTATTCGTCTTTACGAGCTGTTACTCTTTGTATCTCGTTTCCAAACATCCAAACGGTAGTTTTTCCGCAACATTTATCACAATCTCTGTGGGCATTAAAAGGCTTGTTAAACCAAACTCTTGATTTGAATCGGAACGTCTTATCGGTTAAAGCTCCAACTGGACAAACATCAATCATATTTCCGGAGAATTCATTGTCAATAGCGGTTGATATACAAGTTGAAATTTGAGAGTGGTCTCCACGGTTTAAGACTCCGTGAACTCTTTTGTCAGTCAATTGATCTGCTACTTCTACACAACGTTGGCAAACAATACAACGATTCATGTGCAATTGAATTTTGTCTCCAATGTCTTCAGGTTCAAAAGTTCTTTTTTCTTCAATAAAACGCTGTTGTAATTTTCCGTGCTCGAAGCTTAAATTCTGCAAATCACACTCGCCTGCTTGGTCACAAACTGGACAATCTAAAGGGTGATTGATTAAAAGAAATTCCGTTACTGCTTTGCGAGCTTCAAAAACACGGTCCGAACCTTTGCTGGCTACTTCCATTCCGTCTTGACAACCAGTTACACATGAAGCAACTAGTTTTGGCATTGGCCTTGGGTCGGCTTCACTTCCTTTGGTAACATCTACCAAACAACAACGGCATTTACCACCGGTTCCTTTAAGTTTCGAATAATAACACATGGCTGGCGGAACCGATTCTCCACCAATCATACGAGCAGCTTGCAGGATAGTTGTTCCTGCTTCTACTTCAATTTCTTGACCGTCTATGGTTACTTTCATTGTATGAAATTCTAATCTTTATATTTCTTGTTTGGCCACTAAATGCTTTACTTTTTCAAAAGGTTCCGCTACAAAGTGATCTCTGTTTTTTACTTTCTCTGGGAAACGAATATGATATTCGAATTCTTCTTTAAAGTGACGAATAGCAGCAGCCACAGGCCATGAAGCAGCATCTCCTAAAGGACAAATGGTGTTTCCTTCAATTTTGGATTGGATGCTCCATAACAATTCGATGTCCTCTTCGCGTCCATGTCCGTTTTCGATTCTGTGCAATACTTTTTCTAACCAACCAGTTCCTTCACGACAAGGGGTACATTGACCACAGCTTTCGTGGTGGTAAAATCTTGCGAAATTCCATGTATTACGAACGATACAAGCTCGGTCATCATAGACGATAAATCCACCTGAACCTAACATGGAACCTGTTGCAAAGCCGCCATCGGATAAACTTTCATAAGTCATCAAACGGTCTTCGCCTGTAGCGGTTTTGTAGATTAAATTGGCTGGAAGAATTGGCACAGAAGAACCTCCTGGAACTAAAGCTTTCAAAGGTCTGTCGGTTTGCATTCCGCCACAATATTCATCAGAATTCATAAATTCGTATACAGAAACACCTAATTCAATTTCGTAAACGCCTTGGTTTTTGATGTTTCCAGAAGCCGAAATTAATTTAGTCCCAGTAGAACGACCTATTCCAATTCCGGCATAATCAGCACCTGAATTGTTGACAATCCATGGTACAGCCGCAATCGTTTCAACATTGTTCACTACGGTTGGATTTTGCCAAAGTCCTTTAACGGCTGGGAATGGTGGTTTTAATCTTGGGTTTCCACGATTTCCTTCCAAACTTTCAATTAGCGCAGTTTCCTCTCCGCAGATATAAGCACCGCCTCCAATTTGTACATATAAATCCAAATCGTAACCTGAGCCTAATATATTTTTGCCTAACCAACCTGCAGCTTTTGCTTCGGCGATGGCTCTTTCTAAAATTTTGTAAACCCACATATATTCTCCACGGATGTAGATATAAGAAAGGTTTGCTCCCAAAGCATAACTCGACGTAATCATTCCTTCTATTAGTAAGTGAGGAATGTATTCCATTAAGTAACGATCCTTGAATGTTCCTGGCTCCGACTCATCGGCATTGCACACCAAATGTCTTGGATTGCCTGATTTTTTGTCGATAAAGCTCCATTTCATTCCAGCAGGAAAACCTGCGCCTCCACGCCCGCGTAAACCTGAAGTTTTTACTTCTTCGACTACTTCATCTGGAGTCATTTTTTTCAAGGCTTTTTCTACCGATGCATAACCGCCTTCTTTGCGGTATACCTCATAGGTTTTAATTCCCGGAACGTTGATTTTGTCTAATAATATTTTTCTTCCCATGATATTATTTATCGTGTAAAGTGATTTTTCCGTCTTTGCAATCAGTAATCAGCAGATCGATTTTTTCTTTGGTTAAATGCTCTTTATAGAAATCACCCAACTGCATCATCGGGGCATAACCACAAGCACCTAAACATTCTACGCCACGTACTTCAAACATACCATCAGAAGTTGGTTCGGCAATACCTACACCCAATTTAGAACAGGTATAATCCATCAAATCTTCTACACCGTTTTGGCAACAAGCAGCGGTTTGACAGAATTCGAACATGTATTTTCCAATTGGTCTTTGGTTGTACATCGTATAAAAAGTAACTACTTCGTATACTTCGATTGGTAATATTTCTAAAATCTCGGCTACTTTGTTTTGTAATTCAATACTCAACCAATTATCGTGAGCGTCTTGAACTTCATGCAATACAGGTAATAACGCTGATTTCTTTTTATCGGCAGGATAATGACTGATTAACTCATTGATGCGAGCCATCAAAGGTTCAGTGATGTTTATCTCTTGTTTGATGTGTGATCTTTCCATAATTCTTAAGCGTCTAATTCGCCCGCAATTACATTTAAACTTGATAATATTACGATTGCGTCGGATAACATTCCTCCTTTAATCATTTCTGTGTAAGCTTGATAATAAATATAACAAGGTCTTCTGAATTTCAAACGGTAAGGTGTACGGCTTCCATCAGTAATTAAATAAAAACCTAATTCTCCGTTTCCACCTTCTACAGCGTGATATATTTCATCTACTGGAACTGGAACTTCACCCATCACAATTTTGAAGTGATAGATCAAGCTTTCCATATTGGTATATACATCTTCTTTTGGAGGCAAATAATAATCAGGAACATCAGCGTGAATAGGTCCTTCCGGTAATTTGGCTAAGGCTTGTTTTATAATGCTTATACTTTCCCAAACCTCGGCATTACGTACACAGAAACGGTCATAAGTATCACCTGATTTTCCAACAGGAACATCAAATTCAAAATCTTCATACGATGAATATGGAGCTGCTTTACGAACGTCATAATCAATTCCAGCTGCACGAAGATTTGGACCTGTTAATCCGTATTGCATTGCTTTTTCAGCAGTAATCGGACCAACATTAACCGTTCTGTCAATAAAGATTCTGTTTCTTTCAAATAGGTTTTCGAATTCTTTCCAAGCGATAGGGAAATCAGTTAAGAAAACATCTAATTTTTTAAAGGCTTCTTCAGACCAATCTCTTTCAAAACCACCAATTCTTCCCATATTGGTTGTTAAACGAGCACCACAAATTTCTTCATAAATCTCGTATACTTTTTCTCTGAATTGGAATACATATAAGAATCCTGTATAAGCTCCGGTATCCACGCCTAAAATTGAATTGCAAATCAAGTGGTCTGTAATTCTGGCCAACTCCATCACGATAACTCTTAAATATTGAGCTCTTTTTGGCACTTCAATATTTAATAATTTCTCTACAGTCATCCACCAAGCCATATTATTGATAGGCGAAGAACAATAGTTCATACGGTCTGTCAACACGTTGATTTGGTAAAACGGACGGTTTTCGGCGATTTTTTCGAAAGCACGGTGAATGTATCCTACTGTAGGTTCTGCATCCAAGATTCTTTCTCCATCCATCAATAAGATGTTTTGGAAAATTCCGTGAGTGGCCGGGTGTGTTGGTCCTAAATTTAAGATAGAAAATTCGCTTCCGTCTTCATTTCGGGTTTGCTCTATGATTTTAGCATAGCGATGCTCTGGTGGTAATAATAAATCTGACATTTATAATGTTGAGTTATCCATTTGACTTTTTACTGGTGTTCTTCCAAAGAAACGGTCATCTTTATCCGTTCTTCCGCTGTCTTCCATTGGGAATTCTTTTCGCATAGGATGAGAAACCATTTCGTCCATATTCAAAATTCGTTTCAATTGTGGATGCCCTTTAAAATTGATTCCAAAGAAATCCCAAGCTTCTCTTTCCATCCAATTGGCACAAAGAAACAAATCAGTAACAGTTTCTATTTCTGCGGGATCTGACAAATAGGTTTTTACTCTGATTCTCACGTTTTCAATCCAGTTGTGCAATTGATACACTACTGAAAATTGGTGTGTTTCGTCATTATCTGGAAAATGAATCCCAGTTAAATCCGTTAAAAAATGAAAGTTTAGATCTTCTTGCTCTTTCAAAAAGCGAATTACTTCGTGAATAGTTTCAGGGGTTGCCTCGAAAGTGAAAATATCGCGTTTCATTTCAAAATTCAGCACATTGTTGCCAAACGCTTGAGACAATTTTTCTTGTATAAAAGCTGTTTCTAAAGCCATATTATAGGTTATAAGAAGCTAATAATTCTTTGTATTCTGGTGAGTTTCTTCGACGAACGGATTCGTTTTTCACCAATTCTTGCAATTGCATTACACCTTGCACAATTTGCTCAGGTCTTGGCGGGCAACCCGGAACATAAACGTCTACTGGAATTACTTTGTCAATACCTTGTAAAACAGAGTATGTGTCAAAAACACCACCAGAAGATGCACAAGCACCAACAGCAATAACCCAACGAGGTTCTGACATTTGCTCGTAAACTTGTCGTAATATAGGCGCCATTTTTTTTGATATTGTTCCCATTACCATCAACATATCGGCTTGACGTGGAGAGAAACTTACCCTTTCAGAACCAAAGCGCGCTAAATCATAATGAGAAGCCATAGTGGCCATAAACTCAATTCCGCAACATGATGTTGCAAAAGGTAAAGGCCAAAGCGAATT
>CANJDA010000063.1 GCA_947472705.1 Flavobacteriaceae bacterium | reverse complement strand
GCAAATAAATCTTCGATTTTAGTGGTTACATGAAATTTTCCTAAATCGATTTTTTGCAAAACCAATGGCTTGTTTAATAGCGTATCAAAGGTAGCAAAAGACAAGCCGTTCAGTGAAACCTGAATAGCTAGTTTTTGGTATATTTTATCAATAACGCTGGTGTTTTGCCACATAGTTATTATCGCTTTAGCGGAATGGCAAACTTACAAATTAATACTGAACTTATATTATAGTATAAATTACAATTCTAAACCCTATATTTGAATTCCAATTTTCAGAACAACTTTTAAATGACTTCCTCCCAGTTTTACAGCGTTTTATGCAATCAGTTTCCGTTTCAGCCAACTGTAAAACAGGACATTTTTTTTCAACAAATAGCCGTTTTCTTAACCAACACTAACAAAGAAGAACTCTTTGTCTTAAAAGGTTATGCAGGAACTGGCAAGACAACGGTGATTTCAACTATTGTCAATAATTTGGTTTCTATTAATAAAAAATATGTTTTATTGGCACCAACTGGTAGAGCTGCTAAAGTCATTGCTAATTATTCGAACAAACCAGCATTTACCATCCACAAGAAAATTTATTTTCCAAAGAAGAGTAAGGGAGGAGGCGTTTCGTTTGTAATGCAACCAAACAAACATAAGAACACCATATTTATAGTAGATGAATCTTCGATGATTTCGGATGTGAATACCGAATCAAAGTTATATGAAAACGGTTCGTTGCTTGATGATTTGATGTCCTATGTATATAATGGTGATAATTGCAAACTGATTTTGTTGGGTGATACAGCTCAGTTACCTCCGGTGCAATTGGATGTGAGCCCGGCCCTAAATACTGATTCACTAGCAATGCATTACAATAAAGAAGTTTTTTCGATTGAACTGGATGAAGTGATGCGACAGGAAGAAAAATCGGGAATATTATTCAATGCTACAGAGTTACGAGAACTCTTGAAAAGCTCATTTGCAGATACGTTTCAATTTAACTTAAAAGGCTTTAAAGACATAGTGCGCCTAACAGATGGTTTTGATATTCAAGATGCTATTCAAAGCGCTTATAGTAATTACAGTATTGAAGACACTTGTTTTATTGTTCGTTCCAATAAAAGAGCTAATCAGTACAATCAGCAAATACGTACTAAGATTTTAGATAAAGATAGTGACTTGTCTGTTGGCGATTATTTGATGGTTGTCAAGAATAATTATTTTTGGCTAAAAGAAAATGACGAAGCTGGTTTTATTGCCAATGGTGATATCGTAGAAGTTTTGGAAATTTATAATTTCAAAGAATTATACAATTTCAAATTTGCCAAAGTCAAAATACGTATGGTGGATTATCCTGACCAAAAACCTTTTGAAACTATGCTGCTGCTCAACACAATTACCAGTGAATCACCCTCGTTAACCTATGATGAAAGCAATATGCTGTACCAAGAGGTAATGAAAGATTATGAAGACGAGAAAGCTTCCTATCGCAAGTTTTTAAAGGTAAAAGAAAATCCTTATTTTAATGCATTGCAGGTTAAATTTTCTTATGCCATTACCTGTCATAAATCACAAGGAGGACAATGGAATACGGTGTTCATTGAGCAACCTTATTTACCAAACGGTATTGATACCGATTACATCCGTTGGTTGTATACAGCTGTTACACGTGCCAAGGATAAATTGTATTTGATTGGTTTTAAGGAAGAGAATTTTATTCTTTAATTATTTTCTCTGTATTTGATCCTTTGTCAAAAATCATTCGTAAAAAGTAAACACCTTTTGATTGATTAGAAATGTCTAATTTCAAGTTGTCATCGTTGTGATCTCTAGCAAACAAGATTCTCCCTTGTACATCTATTAATTGATAAGATTTGATAATTTCAGTGGCATTCACATTGATAACATCTACAGTTGGGTTTGGATATATATCATAAGTATAGACATTAAAATCATTTATCCCAAGTTCAGTGTTTTGCCCTTGTAAATACAACGAAACAGGGATGTAACCTTGACCGCCAGTAAATACTGCAGTTGGAACAGTTATTTTGAATGAATGACTTCCTGATGCCATATTTCCTAAATTTATGGTTCGTATCGGAATTACTGCTCCAGGGCACCAATTACTAAACGATTGCCATTGTGCATTGGTTCTGGGAACCGATCCATAAATACCATTAGGTTGAGTATTGTATACTCTGTAGGGTTCACATGTTGGATCACCAGGCTTATAACTTAGCACCTGAACATCGTCATGGTATATATAATGAAATCTTCTATTATATTCTTCTCCACCAGAATTCGAACCATGATTGGAGGTAATGAGTGTGTATGTTGCATTATTGATAATCTGAGATGTAGTATAATTTATTGTGCGAACAGTTTGTCCAATTACATCTGTAGCAGCTGCTTCATAATTATTCAAGTTTTTTTTGAAATTTAAAGGCAATAAAAAAGTGTCATTTGGAACAGTTGTATCTGTATTAGTGATAAAGTCTAATGAACCATAAAATACATCCGTTCTTCCGCTACAGCCCGCCACTTGAGTTTGCGCTGCATATGGAACACCAAAAACTTCAAATTCAACCCAAAAATCATAATTTAAATTTATAGAACTGTCTTTTAGTATTTTGGCAATATTATCAACTGTAAATGTATAAGGTACATCTGATGGTGAAATATTCATATTCATAAAAGGGGTAATAAATCTCCCCATTTCAATTTTTTGTGCAGTATTGGTATCATAAGTGGTGTTTCCTTTTGGTACTAAAACCAAATTTACATTGCCTATTCTATCATAATTATCACAAGCAGCAGTTATTATAATACTAAGTTGTAAAGTGTTCCCTATTTGCTCAAGTTGAGAGGGCTGTAATTTTGTTGTAAATAAATCATTTCTCAATCTAGTTACTTCTGGATCAGTAGGTTCATCTACTAAACCTGCATAGCCATCATAAAATAGGACATAACTATAAATTGGAATTGTTGTTTGGGAATGAATTGTATTAATTAAAAAATACGCTGAAAAAAGAAATAGTAGTTTTGTTTTCATTTGAAGTAGTTATTAAACAAATTTACAAAAAACAATTAGTATTTTTTGCATTAGTTATTTTTGAGATAAGAATTTTAACTTAACTTTGAAATTCACATCTAATTAAAGAAATGAAAATCATCGCCGTTATTCCTGCTCGTTATGCCTCTACACGTTTTCCTGCCAAACTTATGCAGGACTTGGGAGGGAAAACTGTTATTACTCGTACATATCAGGCTGCTCTAAATACCGGTTTATTTGAGGATGTATTTGTGGTAACGGATTCGATTTTGATTTATGATGAAATATTAAATAATGGAGGCAAAGCTATTATGAGTGTCAAAGAACATGAAAGTGGTAGCGACAGAATAGCTGAAGCAATTGAAAACCTTGATGTAGATATTGTAGTTAATGTGCAAGGCGATGAACCGTTTATCAATAAAGAACCACTTGCTAAAGTAATTGAAGTGTTCCGTAATGATTTTGAGGGCAAAGTCGATTTAGCTTCCTTAATGGTTGAAATCACTGACCAAAACGAAATAAACAATTCCAACAATGTAAAAGTGGTAGTAGATCAAAATGGCTTTGCTTTGTACTTTTCACGATCAGTAATTCCGTATCCTCGCGATACTAATGCAGGAGTACGATATATGAAGCACATTGGAATTTATGCTTTCCGAAAAGAAGCCTTGCTTGCTTTCTATCGTTTGCCAATGAAATCTTTAGAAGCTTCCGAAAAATTAGAACAATTACGCTATTTAGAATTTGGTAAGCGCATCAAAATGGTTGAAACGACGCATGTTGGCATCGGTATTGATACTCCTGAAGATTTGGAAAAAGCAAAACAACTTTTAAAACCTTAGTTTTAAAATTCTTCACTCTCGTGATCAAAATAGCCTTTATTTTTAATTTTATTCGAAAAGAAATTCAGAAACAAAACCACAAAAGTCAAGAAGAATAAAGCTTGAATGCTAACCAACACTTTAGCATAAGTTGTAACCGGAACATAATCGCCAAAACCAATAGAGGAAGAAGTCACCATACTAAAATATATAGGGTCATACCAACCTACAAATGGATGATTCATATTACTGCCACAAGAATACAAAACACCAAAAGAGAATACTATTTCGATATAATTAAAAAACAATAACAACATTGAACGCTTATAGGAACGCGGGCGCGAAAGCATATCTGAAGCAAATATCAAGGTGGGAATATAAAGCACCGTTTCTAATAATACATAAATCATTACAACAACCAAAACCGTATTGCTTTGCCAATGATGCATCAATATCAGTAACGGAAAAGTCACTTTGAGTAACACATAAATATCCATCATTAAATCCTGATATTCAAAACCAATCTTGTGTGAAAAATGTTTGATGTATAGTCCAGGAAAAAATAATTGTGAAATAGATAACAGTAATCGAACAATTTTTTCAATCCCATTATCATCCTGATGATCATTGTTCCAAATGGCACGAATATTCAAAATCCGCTTCTGCAAAGGCGTTACGTTAAACCTATTGCGATCACGATTAGAGATTTTGCCTAGCAAAAGTTTCTTTAGAAATTGCTTCATCACGCTAGTTTTTTAATCGTAAAAAGTTCGTTGTGTCTTTCCACTTTTGGATACATCCTAAGCGAATAATTTGCATTGAATTTACTTTTATAATTCAAATTCCGTTCAACTTGTTGTTGGTTAATTACCATGGTATTGAACAATATAAATCCATTTAAATTCAGTAACGAATTGATTCGATTGATGAAGAAATCTTCAAACAAAAAATTTGGCATTTTGGTGTCTTGAAAAATATCAATGATAATTAAATCATAAGTTAGTTTAGTTTTTAACACATATTCAAAAGCATCATCAATGACCAATTCTAAATTTGGAATTGCCTCCAATTGAAAATAATCTTTGGCAATTGATATAATTGTAGGGTCAATTTCTACTCCAGTAATTTTGCCCGAAAATTTAATTTCGTCTACTAAGGTTTTAATCACACTACCACCTGCAACTCCAAGAACCAATATACTTTCAAAATTCCGAATACGTTCAAAACCTATATATTTCAATCCTTTTCGCAAGATGCGTTGTAAACTGCCATAGGAATAGTTGGTGTTTTCACTATCTAATACCAATTGACCATTGTTCCAAGTTACTTCCAATGTTTTGCTCACGGAAGAATTTTTCTTGTAAATGTTTACTGGCGTGAAATAGCTAAAAAGTTTTCGAATCATCAACAAATATTTTTATCAAAAGTAAGACAGAAACACTAAATTTACGCAAAATAAGTACTAGTATGAAGCAACGACTTTACAAATTTATTTTCTATAGGTTACTTGGGTGGAAATTGATAGGCACTCTTGATAAGTCTGTAAAGAAATGTGTTGTAATTGTTATTCCTCATACGTCCAATTTAGACTTTTTTATTGCTTTACTAGTTAGAGGAATCATGAATGTTGAAATCAATTTTGTGGGCAAAAAAGAATTGTTTGTTTTCCCATTAGGCTATTATTTTAGAAGCGTTGGTGGCGCTCCATTGGATAGGAGTGGAGGGAAAAATAATGTAGATGCAACAGCCGAAGTCTTCAACAAGCACGAAATATTTAGGCTAGCCTTATCTCCAGAAGGAACTCGGAAAAAAGTAACCGAGTTGCGAACTGGGTTTTATTACATCGCACTCAAAGCCAACGTGCCCATTGTTCCTGTAGCCTTTGATTATGGAAAAAAAGAAGTTAGAGTAGGTAACCCAGTAATGCCATCAGGAAATTATGAAGAAGATATGAAAATCATTTTGCCTCATTTCAAAGAGGTCACTGGAAAAATTCCCGAAAGAAGTTTTCAAGCCTAACAAAATACAACCGTATGAATTATTTGCAATTACATCAAGACTATAAAGAACAATCTCTTTTTGGACGCTATATTACCTTGGTACATATTGAACCTTTATTGGCAAAATATGCTACTGAAGTTGTTGGTCAATCTGTTTTAGGGAAACCTATTTATAAAATACAACTTGGAGTTGGCAAAATAAAAATCTTTATGTGGTCACAAATGCACGGCAATGAAAGTACAACCACCAAAGCGTTGTTTGATTTTCTAAACCTGCTGCATTCCGATACCGATTTAAGCAAAAAACTACTCAATGAGTTCACGTTTTGCATGCTACCGATGCTAAATCCTGATGGGGCAGAGGCCTATACAAGAGAAAACATAAACGGAATCGATTTAAATAGAGATGCACAAAATTTGTCTCAACCAGAAAGTGTTGTATTAAGAAAAATATTCGAAGAATTTAAACCAAATTATTGCTACAATCTTCACGATCAGCGAACCATTTTTGGGGCTGGTGATTCTGGAAACCCAGCAACTGTCTCATTTTTAGCTCCAGCTTATAATGAAAACCGAGATGTTAATGAGATTCGCACTAAGGCAATGAGCGTTATTGTTGCTATGAATAAAACATTACAACAGTTTATTCCTAATCAAGTGGGGCGCTTTGACGATTCATTTAATTTGAATTGTGTTGGAGATACTTTTCAGTATTTAAAGGTTCCGACAGTACTTTTTGAGGCGGGTCATTATCTTAACGATTATCAGCGAGAAGATACTCGTAAATACATATTTATGGCCTTAATTTCTGGTATACAATATTTACACGAAAACGTTATAGTTAGCAATGAAATTGATGATTATCTAAAAATTCCGCAAAATAAAGTTGTTTTTTACGACTTTGTTTATAAAAATGTTAAAATAAATTATGACGGTAAAGAAAAAATTATCAATTTTGCAGCACAATTTAAAGAAGTCCTAAATAAAGATAAAGTTGAATTTGAAGCAAGAATTGCTCAAATAGAGGATCTAGAAAATTATTATGGTCATACAATCATTGATGCAAAGGGTGAAACCTATCATGATGACATAAATAATTTTCCAAAAGTTGAACTAAAGGCTGATTTTTGTTTGGGAAAAGATATTAAAATCGTTAACGGAAAAGTGATTTAAGTAACTTTTAGCTTTTGACCTCTTTAAATGAATACAATTGATAAATAAATAAAAATATTTTTTATGAGTAAGTTTCGTTTAGATGAAGTAGACCACCAAATCTTAGATATGTTGATTGACAACACTAGAATCCCTTTTACAGATATTGCCAAAAAATTGTTGATTTCTGCAGGAACGGTTCACGTGAGAGTCAAAAAAATGGAAGATGCCGGAATCATTATGGGTTCTTCATTAACGTTAGACTATGAAAAATTAGGCTATTCTTTTATTGCTTATGTTGGAGTGTTCTTAAATAATACTTCTCAAACTAAATTTGTTCTAGAGCGCATAAACGAAATTCCTTATGTAACGGTTGCGCATGTTACAACTGGTAAATTCAATATCTTCTGTAAAATAAGAGCCAAAGATACCAAACACGCCAAAGACGTTATCTTCATGATTGACGATATCGAAGGCGTTTACAGAACCGAAACCATGATTTCATTAGAAGAAAGCATCAACGATAAAAAACGTTTAATGCACACCATCTTCCAAGAATTAGACTAATCATTAATGATAATATAGTTAAAACCTCAAGTGAAAGCTTGGGGTTTTTTTGTATTTTTTTTTTAAAATAATTAAAATTTCTGCAATTGTCATCCAAATGAAATTCAGACATTTGTATTCATAAAATTAATTAACATGAAACCATCACAATTAAAACCTGATGAATTCGCTGGACATTTTGCCAACTACATTAATCAAGTTTCCGAAGAGTATACTTTAATTGAAGAACTCGAAATTTCTGTCCATAGATTAATTAAATTTATACAAAACATACCAATGGATAAATTTGATTACCGCTATGCCGAAGGCAAATGGACTATAAAAGATATCATACAGCATCTTATAGATGCAGAAAGAATTTTTGCCTATAGAGCATTGCGATTTGCCCGAAATGATAAAACTGCCTTGCCAGGCTTTGAAGAAGATGATTATGTCAACGAAGCCAATGCTAGTAAAAGAAGCTTACAAGATTTGTTAACTGAATTATTAGTGGTTAGACAAGGAACTTTAACTTTATTCAAATCATTTACAGAGGAAGAATTATTGCGAAAAGGAATTGCTTCCAAAAACCCAATGTCGGTAAGAGCTTTAGGATTTACTATTATAGGACATCAAAATCACCACCAACGAATCTTTCAAGAAAGATATTTATAAAAAAAAGCCCCGAATATTTGGGGCTTTTCTATTTTTATTCTTCATCGTCTTCATCTTCCAAGTTGTTGTCGGAGTCATCAAAGTCGTCATCGTCATCATCGTCATCAGCATCAGCATCATCAGAACCTCCACCGTCTTTTAATAAATCAACCTCTACATCATCTTCATCTGCGGTGATAGCATCTTCGTCATCATCAATACCTTTAATTGGTTCAATAGGTTCAATTACAGCATCTAAATCATCTTCTTCATCAAATTTTTCCATACGACTTGCTAATTTAGTACTCACTTTTACCAAGTAAATAGTGTCTTCTGTTCTAACTTCTACAGCTTCTATCAATTCGTTTTGTGCATTCCTGAAACGAATGATGTCAGAGTCGTCATAACCCTCAGGAAATTTCTCTACTAATAAATTTAGTATGTCTCCAGTTAGTTTAGCATAGTCTACAATAATTCTTCTCATAAAAAAATATTTTATAAATCTAGTAAGTAAGCAAATATTAAGGGTGCTACAATAGTGGCATCCGATTCAATGATAAATTTTGGGGTATGTATATCTAATTTTCCCCAAGTGATTTTTTCATTTGGGACAGCTCCCGAATAGGAACCATAACTTGTGGTTGAATCTGAAATTTGGCAAAAGTAACTCCAAAACGGAATGTCATGCATTTCCATATCTTGGTATAACATTGGTACTACACAAATTGGAAAGTCACCAGCAATTCCACCACCAATCTGAAAGAAACCTACACCTTTTCCGCTAGAGTTTTTTGGATACCAATCGGCCAACCACATCATGTATTCAATACCACTTTTCATAGTGGTAGGTTTAAATTCACCTTTAATGCAATAAGAAGCAAAGATATTACCCATAGTGCTGTCTTCCCATCCTGGAACAACTATTGGTAAGTTTTTCTCTGCTGCAGCTACCATCCATGAATCTTTTGGATCAATTTCGTAGTATTGTTGTAACACACCCGAGTTGATCATTTGATACATAAATTCATGAGGAAAATATCTTTCATCCGCTTTATCCGCTTTATTCCAAATATGAAATAGATGAGCTTGCAATCTTCTAAAAGCTTCTTCTTCAGGAATACAAGTATCGGTAACACGGTTGTAATGGTTTTCTAATAAATCCCATTCTTCTTGAGGAGATAAATCGCGGTAATTTGGAACTCTTTTATATGAATTGTGAGCCACCAAGTTCATTATGTCTTCTTCAAGGTTAGCACCAGTACAAGAAATAATATGCACTTTATCTTGACGAATCATTTCGGCTAATGATTTTCCTAATTCAGCAGTACTCATGGCACCCGCTAATGTAATCATCATTTTGCCATTGTCAAGAAGGTGTTCTTCATATCCTTTGGCTGCATCAACAAGCGCTGCAGCGTTGAAGTGAAGGTAATTTTTCTCTATAAATTGACTGATGGGTCCTTTGCTCATTTTGTGTTAAATATTGTTTGCAGTTTATGGCTCAAAGAAAAACTTTTTTACTAAAACATCAAACAGTTTTTCTAATTTAATTATCTAAAAAAAATAATACTTATTTATAATTATTTTTGGTCGTATCCCAGTATTTTTAAAACGTCTTCTGAGCTTTGTTGTTCTGAAAAAACTTCGGTAGCCAAAATTCCGTTTTCGTCACGATCAATCAAAATATGTTTTGGTTGCGGAATTAAACAGTGATGCAACCCACCAAAACCACCAATGGTTTCTTGATAAGCCCCAGTGTTAAAAAACCCTATATACAATGGTTTTTCTTTATTGTATTTAGGCAAATATACTGCGTTCATATGTTGTTCGGAATTGTAATAATCATCGCTATCACAGGTCATTCCTCCCAAAAGTACTCTTTCATAAGTATCATTCCAACGATTTACAGCTAACATTACAAATCGTTTGTTTATTGCCCAAGTATCAGGTAGCGTTGTAATGAATGAGGAATCAATCATGTTCCAATTCTCACGGTCATTTTGTTTCTTTTGATACAATACTTGGTAAATAGCTCCGCCAGATTCTCCAACGGTAAACGAACCAAACTCCGTAAAAATATGTGGAACATCTACTTCGGCTTCGTCGCAAGCGATTTTAATTTGATTTAAAATTTCATCAATCATGTATTGATAATCATATTCAAATGCTAACGAATTTTTGATTGGAAATCCACCGCCGATATTCAAACTGTCTAATGTTTGACATTCTTTTTTCAAAGCGATGTATACTTTCATACATTTCAACAATTCATTCCAATAATAGGCAGTATCACGAATTCCGGTATTGATAAAAAAGTGAAGCATTTTAAGTTCCACTTGTTTGTTTTCCTGAATTTGTTTTCTATAAAACGGAACGATGTCTTTATATCCAATGCCCAAACGAGAAGTATAAAACTCAAATTTTGGTTCTTCTTCAGCTGCAATTCGAATTCCAATCTTAAATTTGCCTTTGATTTGTTCTTGCAATAAATCCAATTCCTCATAATTATCTATTACTGGAACCGTTTTCGGGTGGCCATTATTGATTAAGCGAGCAATGTTGCCAACATATTCATCGCGTTTGAAACCGTTGCAAACAATATAGGTGCTCTTATTAATTTTGCCTTCTTCCATCAATTTCTCCACAATATTAATATCGTAGGCTGAGGATGTTTCTATGTGTATGTTATTCTTAAAAGCTTCATTCATTATGAATTTAAAGTGTGAGCTTTTGGTACAATAGCAATAATAATATTTGGCTTCATACTTATTTTTCTCCATCGATTTTCTAAACCAACCTTTTGCTTTGTTGATGTTATTTGAAATTGCTGGCAAATAAGTAAACTTTAAAGGTGTACCATATTGTTCAACTAATTTCATCAAATCGATATTGTGAAATTGAAGTGTGTCTTTGTTAAGCGTAAATTCTTCCTGAGGAAAATAGAATGTTTGATTGATTAAGTCGTAATATTTAGTATTCATTTTTGAGTGTACAGAATTTTAGATTAAATTATTTAAATAAAACAAAGTAATCTGTCATTCAAACTCTAATATTAGCGTAAAT